>NZ_JBVYHB010000006.1:252500-255688 GCF_056033425.1 Leisingera sp. SA32
AGCCATGGGGAGCCGGGAATAGGCTTTGAACCATGGATCTCTGAATGGGGGAACCCACCTGAAAGTTTGTTATAATAGCCGCAAGGCTGCTTATAATGGGCTTAACCAGGTACTTAAGGACTGAATACATAGGTCTTTAAGAGCAAACCCGGGGAACTGAAACATCTAAGTACCCGGAGGAAAGGACATCAATAGAGACTCCGTTAGTAGTGGCGAGCGAACGCGGACCAGCCGAGCCTGATGAGTGAGAAGAACATGTTGGGAAGCATGGCCATAGCGGGTGATAGCCCCGTATTCGAAGCTCTGAGGGACGTATCAAGTAGGGCGGGACACGTGAAATCCTGTTCGAAGATCGGAGGACCACCTCCGAAGGCTAAGTACTCCTTACTGACCGATAGCGAACCAGTACCGTGAGGGAAAGGTGAAAAGCACCCCGACGAGGGGAGTGAAACAGTACCTGAAACCGAACGCCTACAATCAGTTGGAGGCCCCTTGAGGGCTGACAGCGTACCTTTTGTATAATGGGTCATCGACTTGGTCTCACGAGCAAGCTTAAGCCGCTAGGCGGAGGCGCAGCGAAAGCGAGTCTTAATAGGGCGCATGAGTTCGTGGGATCAGACCCGAAACCGAGTGATCTAGGCATGGCCAGGTTGAAGGTGCGGTAACACGCACTGGAGGACCGAACCCACATCTGTTGAAAAAGATCGGGATGAGCTGTGCCTAGGGGTGAAAGGCCAATCAAACTCGGAGATAGCTGGTTCTCTGCGAAATCTATTTAGGTAGAGCGTCATCCGAATACCCCGGGGGGTAGAGCACTGGATGGGTAATGGGGCCCCACAGGCTTACTGATCCTAACCAAACTCCGAATACCCGGGAGTACTAGATGGCAGACACACGGCGGATGCTAACGTCCGTCGTGGAGAGGGAAACAACCCTGACCTCCGGCTAAGGCCCCCAATTCATGGCTAAGTGGGAAAGCAGGTGGGATGTCCAAAACAACCAGGAGGTTGGCTTAGAAGCAGCCATCCTTTAAAGATAGCGTAACAGCTCACTGGTCTAAATAAGACGTCCTGCGGCGAAGATGTAACGGGGCTCAAGCCATGAGCCGAAGCCGAGGATGCCCATAGGGCATGGTAGCAGAGCGTAGTGTGACATAGTCTCATGTCTCCTTACTTCCCTCGGGAAGATTGGAGACAAGAGGCTTTCGATGAAGCGGGCGCGTGAGCGATCCCGTGGAGAGATCACTAGCGAGAATGATGACATGAGTAGCGACAAAGAGTGTGAGAGACACTCTCGCCGAAAGTCCAAGGGTTCCTGCTTAAAGCTAATCTGAGCAGGGTAAGCCGGCCCCTAAGCCGAGGCCGAAAGGCGTAGGCGATGGGAACCAGGTTAATATTCCTGGGCCGTGGAGTGGTGACGGATTGCAAAGGTAGTTCACTCTTATCGGATTGAGTGGGCTGCTCAGCAGTCCCTGGAAATAGCCCTCCTTTCAGACCGTACCCTAAACCGACACAGGTGGACTGGTAGAGAATACCAAGGCGCTTGAGAGAACGATGTTGAAGGAACTCGGCAAAATACCTCCGTAAGTTCGCGAGAAGGAGGCCCGGGTCCTACGCAAGTGGAATCCGGGGGCACAAACCAGGGGGTGGCGACTGTTTATTAAAAACACAGGGCTCTGCGAAGTCGCAAGACGACGTATAGGGTCTGACGCCTGCCCGGTGCCTGAAGGTTAAAAGGAGGGGTGAGAGCTCCGAATTGAAGCCCAGGTAAACGGCGGCCGTAACTATAACGGTCCTAAGGTAGCGAAATTCCTTGTCGGGTAAGTTCCGACCTGCACGAATGGCGTAACGACTTCCCCGCTGTCTCCAACATCGACTCAGCGAAATTGAATTGCCTGTCAAGATGCAGGCTTCCCGCGGTTAGACGGAAAGACCCCGTGCACCTTTACTACAGCTTCGCACTGGTATCAGGATTGTGATGTGCAGGATAGGTGGTAGGCATCGAAACCAGAACGCAAGTTCCGGTGGAGCCTCCCTTGAGATACCACCCTTCGCACTCTTGATATCTAACCGCGGTCCGTTATCCGGATCCGGGACCCTGCGTGGCGGGTAGTTTGACTGGGGCGGTCGCCTCCTAAAGAGTAACGGAGGCGCGCGAAGGTTGGCTCAGAGCGGTCGGAAATCGCTCGTTGAGTGCAATGGCAGAAGCCAGCCTGACTGCAAGACTGACAAGTCGAGCAGAGACGAAAGTCGGCCATAGTGATCCGGTGGTCCCGCGTGGAAGGGCCATCGCTCAACGGATAAAAGGTACGCCGGGGATAACAGGCTGATACTGCCCAAGAGTCCATATCGACGGCAGTGTTTGGCACCTCGATGTCGGCTCATCTCATCCTGGGGCTGGAGCAGGTCCCAAGGGTACGGCTGTTCGCCGTTTAAAGAGGTACGTGAGCTGGGTTTAGAACGTCGTGAGACAGTTCGGTCCCTATCTGCCGTGGGTGTAGGATACTTGAGAGGAGTTGCCCCTAGTACGAGAGGACCGGGGTGAACGATCCACTGGTGGACCAGTTGTTATGCCAATAGCAGTGCTGGGTAGCTATGATCGGACAGGATAACCGCTGAAGGCATCTAAGCGGGAAGCCCCCCTCAAAACAAGGTATCCCTGAGGGCCGTGGAAGACCACCACGCCGATAGGCCGGAGATGTAAGTGCAGCAATGCATTCAGTTGACCGGTACTAATCGCCCGATAGGCTTGATTTGATCCAGTAACAGACAGTGTTGCCGGAACCAAATAAGCAAACATCCCGAACAAACACTTGGACAACGTTGATTGTAACGCCTTCCGCATGTGGAAATGTCTCGTGACATAACTCAGGTGCGGCAACGCATGTTTACTTCGTAAACACGCTGCCTGCCGCCAAATCCACCTGCCGAAGGCAGCTGGATTTTTCTCGGTTTGGTGGCTACAGCACAAGTGAAACACCCGGTCCCTTCCCGAACCCGGAAGTTAAGCACTGTCGCGCCGATGGTACTTGGGCTCAAGCCCTGGGAGAGTAGGTCACCGCCAAACCTAGTAAAATCCAAATCCTCTCTCAACGATAGAAAATCAACCTGACGCGGGATGGAGCAGCCAGGTAGCTCGTCAGGCTCATAACCTGAAGGTCGCAGGTTCAAATCCTGCTCCCGCAACCA
>NZ_JBVYHB010000007.1:0-203793 GCF_056033425.1 Leisingera sp. SA32
ACGACGCCCGCGCCAACGGTGCGGCCGCCTTCGCGGATGGCGAAACGCAGACCGTCTTCCATCGCGATCGGCGCGATCAGTTCAACTTCGAACTTCAGGTTGTCGCCCGGCATCACCATCTCGGTGCCTTCCGGCAGGGTCACGGTGCCGGTCACGTCGGTGGTGCGGAAGTAGAACTGCGGACGGTAGTTCGCAAAGAACGGCGTGTGACGGCCGCCTTCTTCCTTGGTCAGGATGTAGGCTTCGGCTTCGAACTTGGTGTGCGGAGTCACCGAACCCGGCTTACACAGAACCTGGCCACGCTCAACCGACTCACGGTCGATGCCGCGCAGCAGGGCGCCGATGTTGTCGCCTGCTTCACCACGGTCCAGCAGTTTGCGGAACATTTCCACACCGGTACAGGTGGTGGTGGTGGTGTCTTTGATGCCAACGATTTCAATGCTGTCGCCAACATTGATCACGCCACGCTCGACACGGCCGGTCACAACGGTGCCGCGGCCAGAGATCGAGAACACGTCTTCGATCGGCATCAGGAACGGCTGGTCAACCGCGCGCTCGGGGGTCGGGATGTACTCATCCACGGCCGCCATCAGCTCTTTGATCTTGTTTTCGCCGATTTCCGGGTCACGGCCTTCCATCGCCGCCAGCGCGGAGCCTGCGATGATCGGAATGTCGTCGCCCGGGAAGTCGTAGGACGACAGCAGCTCGCGGATTTCCATTTCCACCAGCTCCAGCAGCTCTTCGTCGTCGACCTGGTCAACCTTGTTCATGAAGACAACCAGGGCCGGAACGCCAACCTGACGCGCCAGCAGGATGTGCTCGCGGGTCTGGGGCATCGGGCCGTCGGCGGCGTTCACAACCAGGATCGCGCCGTCCATCTGCGCCGCACCGGTGATCATGTTCTTCACATAGTCAGCGTGGCCGGGGCAGTCGACGTGGGCGTAGTGACGCGCTTCGGTCTCATATTCCACGTGGGCGGTGGAGATGGTGATGCCGCGGGCTTTTTCTTCCGGTGCGCCGTCGATCTGGTCGTAGGCTTTGAAGTCACCGAAGTACTTGGTGATCGCTGCGGTCAGCGTGGTCTTGCCGTGGTCAACGTGGCCGACGGTGCCGATGTTGACGTGCGGTTTATTACGTTCAAACTTTTCCTTAGCCATGATGGCCTCCTTTTGTTTCGAGAGGAGCCCGCGGATGCCGCGAACCCCTCAATCACTTGTCGCTTACGCGAATTTCGCCTGGATCTCTTCCGAGATGTTCTGCGGCACCGGATCGTAGTGATCGAACTGCATGGTGAACTGGGCACGGCCCGAGCTCATCGAACGCAGGGTGTTGATGTAGCCGAACATGTTCGCCAGCGGCACAAACGCGTCGATCGCGATTGCGTTGCCGCGGTTCTCCTGGCCGGACACCTGGCCACGACGCGAGGTCAGATCGCCAATGATACCACCGGTGTATTCTTCCGGGGTGATCACTTCGACTTTCATCACCGGCTCCAGCAGCTTGGCGCCCGCTTTCTTCATGCCTTCGCGCATGCCCATGCGGGCCGCGATTTCAAAGGCCAGAACCGAGGAGTCAACGTCGTGGAACTTACCGTCGATCAGCGCAACCTTGAAGTCGATCACCGGGAAGCCTGCCAGCGGACCGGAATCCATGACCGACTGGATGCCCTTTTCGACGCCCGGGATGTATTCCTTGGGCACCGCACCGCCGACGATACGGGATTCGAAGGAGTAGCCTTCGCCCGGCTCGGTGGGGGTGATGATCAGCTTCACCTCAGCAAACTGGCCCGAACCACCCGACTGTTTCTTGTGGGTGTAGGTGTGCTCGACCTCTTTGGAGATGGTCTCGCGGTAGGCCACCTGCGGCGCACCGATGTTCGCCTCAACCTTGAATTCGCGCTTCAGACGGTCAACCAGGATGTCCAGGTGAAGTTCGCCCATGCCCTTCATGATGGTCTGACCCGATTCCAGGTCGGTTTCCACACGGAAGGAGGGGTCTTCAGCGGCCAGACGGGCCAGACCCTGGGACATTTTCTCCTGGTCGGCCTTGGTCTTGGGCTCAACCGCGATTTCGATCACCGGATCCGGGAAGGTCATGGTTTCCAGCACAACCGGGTCGTTGACCGCGCAAAGCGTGTCACCGGTGGTGGTGTCTTTCAGACCTGCCAGCGCGATGATGTCGCCCGCGAACGCTTCCGTGATTTCCTCACGGTTGTTCGAGTGCATCATCATCATCCGGCCAACGCGCTCTTTACGACCTTTGGTCGAGTTCAGCAGCGTGTCACCCTTGTTCAGCACACCGGAGTAGATCCGGGTGAAGGTCAGCGAGCCGACAAAGGGGTCGTTCATGATTTTGAACGCCAGACCGGAGAACGCCATGTCATCATCCGCGCGGCGGGCAATGTCACGGGTCTCGGTTTCGTCACCGGGTTTGAAGCCCATGTAATCGACAACGTCCAGCGGGCTGGGCAGATAGTCGATGACGGCGTTCAGCAGCGGCTGCACGCCTTTGTTCTTGAAGGCCGAGCCACCCAAAACCGGAACGAAGGACAGCGACAGGCACCCTTTGCGAAGCAGCGAGCGCAGCGTCGCGACGTCGGGCTCAGCGCCGTCCATCAGGTAGTTTTCCATCGCGTCGTCGTCCATTTCGACGGCCGCTTCGATCATCTTGGCACGCCATTCGTCAGCCATGTCTTTCAGGCTGTCGCGGATCGGTGCCTTGATCCAGCTTGCACCAAGGTCTTCACCCTGCCACAGCCATTCTTCCATGGTGACCAGGTCGATCAGGCCTTCCAGCTCGTTTTCTGCACCAATCGGAATACCGACGGGAACAGCGCGCGCGCCGGTGCGGTCTTCGATCATTGCAACGCAGTTGAAGAAGTCTGCGCCGATCTTGTCCATCTTGTTGACGAACACCATGCGCGGAACCTTGTAGCGGTCAGCCTGACGCCACACGGTTTCGGTCTGGGGTTCAACACCAGCGTTGGCGTCCAGCACACAGACGGCACCGTCGAGAACCGCCAGCGAGCGTTCAACTTCGATGGTGAAGTCAACGTGGCCGGGGGTGTCGATGATGTTCAGGCGGTGCTTTTCGGAATCGGGCGTCTGGCCGTCTTCGGTGCGTTCCCAGAAGGTGGTGGTCGCAGCCGAGGTGATGGTGATGCCGCGTTCCTGTTCCTGCTCCATCCAGTCCATGGTGGCTGCACCGTCGTGCACCTCACCGATGTTGTGGGATTTGCCAGTGTAAAACAGGATACGCTCCGAGCAGGTGGTCTTACCTGCATCGATGTGCGCCATGATACCGAAGTTACGGTAACGTTCGAGCGGATAATCGCGTGCCATAGGTATGGGCCCCCTAGCTTACCAGCGGTAATGGCTGAAGGCTTTGTTCGCCTCGGCCATCTTGTGGGTGTCTTCGCGCTTCTTGACCGCGGTACCACGGGATTGGACGGCGTCCAGCAGCTCGCCGGCAAGGCGCTCTTCCATGGTGTTCTCATTGCGGCCGCGCGCGGCGGTGATCAGCCAGCGGATCGCCAGCGCTTCACGGCGCTCGGGGCGAACTTCAACCGGCACCTGATAGGTCGCACCACCAACACGGCGGGAGCGGACCTCAACGGAGGGTTTCACGTTGTCCAGCGCTTCGTGGAACACTTCCACGGGGGCGCGCTTGATCTTGGCTTCAACGCGATCAAAGGCGTTGTACACGATACGCTCTGCGACCGATTTCTTGCCATCGATCATCAGGTTGTTCATGAATTTGGTCAGAACGCGGTCGCCGAACTTGGCGTCGGGCAGGACTTCGCGTTTTTCTGCGGCGTGACGACGGGACATCTCGCTCTCTCCTTCTTACTTAGGACGCTTCGCGCCGTATTTCGAGCGGCGCTGCTTACGGTCTTTGACGCCCTGGGTATCCAGAACACCGCGCAGGATGTGGTAACGGACACCCGGAAGGTCTTTCACCCGGCCGCCGCGGATCAGGACCACGGAGTGCTCCTGAAGGTTGTGGCTTTCACCGGGGATGTAGGAGATCACTTCGTAACCGTTGGTCAGGCGAACCTTCGCAACTTTCCGCATAGCGGAGTTCGGTTTCTTCGGTGTGGTGGTGTACACGCGGGTGCAGACGCCGCGTTTCTGCGGGCACTGCTCGAGGTGCTGGGACTTCGAAACTTTGCGTTTCGGCTGACGCGGCTTGCGGATCAGCTGCTGGATCGTTGGCATTCAGGTATTCCCCGTTTCGCAACATGTCATGCACGCCGGCGCGTGCGGGTTATTCTGTTGCACTTATGCGTCCACAAGCGCAAAAACCGCAATCGCTCCCATTCCGAGGTGAGACGACGCGGTGTGTTTACAGAGGAACCAGGGGATAAAAGTGCCCGGTTCTTGAGCCACTGCAATTTTGAATTCGGCTGTTGGAGATGCACTCCGGGTGCCGGATATGCGGGCGTATATGGGGAGTCGCGCAGCTTGTCAACAGCAGGTGGCGCGGCACCGCGCAACAGCCGGGTCAGGTGGGGGCCAGCACGGTTGCCAGCGTCGGGCCGCACCGGCATAGTCGCGGCGGCAGTCTTTGACAAGAAATGGATTTCAAGATGCAGGTCATCGGATTGTGCCGGTTTTCCTACCCGGCCCTGGGCGGGTTTCAGGTGGTGCATGAAACCACCGAGGAGCGCATCGCCTATCTCTATGCCGACGCCCGCATGGAGGAACGGTTTCGCCTGTTCGAGACGGTCACCCTACCCTGCCTGCGCCGCCAGAGCGATCCGGAATTTGACATGCTGCTGGTGATCGGTGACAGCCTGCCCAAGCAACACCGCGACCGTCTGCACGATCTGACAGCCGACCTGCCGCAGGTTCGGATCCATGCGGAACCGCCGCGACGGCACCGCGAGGTGATGAAAGATCTGCTGAATGCGGCGCGGCGGGACCGGGATCAGGCCTGCCTGCAATTTCGCCTGGACGACGACGACGCGGTGGCGACGGAATTTGTGGAACGGCTGCGCGACACCGCCAAGGACTGCGCGACGCTGCTTGAGAAAACACCGATGGCGGCGATTGATTTCAACCGCGGCTATATCGCCGAATTTGGCGCCGAGGGTATCCGCGCCGCCGCGACCATCAGCCCCTATGCAACGGCCGCGCTGGGAATGTATGCGGCGGGCGGCACCCGCCGGACGATCATGAACTTTGCCCACCACCGCATCCACCATCACATGCCGACGATCACGTTCAGCGACGTGCCGATGTGGGTGCGCAGCCACAATGGTTACAACGATTCACGCCAAAGCGGCGCCAAACCGGTCGAGGTCGCCCCGCTGTCCGCCAAGGAAGAACAGGAGTTCGCCACCATATTCGGCATTCGCAACGACCACGTGCGCGCCGCCTTTGGCGCGACCTAGACCACGCGCCGACGCGCCCTGCGTCGATCCCGGTAGAGCGTGAACACCCCTGCCCCCGCAACGATGGCCGCGCCGACCAGCGTCAGCCCGTCCGGCCATTCGCCAAACACCGCCCAACCGAGCAGCAGCGCCCACAGCAGACCGCTGTAGCGCAAAGGTGCGATCACCGCGATTTCACCGACCCGCATGGTCATCACCGAAAACAGATAGCCGCCAAAAATGAACACGGCCGCGCCCATCAGCGCCAGCAGCTGGCCGCTGCTGACCGGCTGCCACGCCACCGTGAGCGAGCTGACTGCCCCAAAGGCCAGCACCGCCAGCGAGGCACAGAAGGTCACGGTCATCGAGGGCACCTCCGGCGGCATCCGGCGGGTCACCAGATCCCGTCCGGTGACAAAGACCACCGCCGCCAGCGCAAACAGCGCACCGTCGCTGAACCCCGTCGGGCCGGGCCGCACGATCAGCAGCATGCCGCAAAACCCCACCGCGATCGCCGCCAGTCGCCGCCAGCCTACCGGCTCCTGGAAAATCAGCGCCGCGCCGAGAGTGACCGACAGCGGCAGGACCTGAAGCACCGCCGTGATATTGGCAATCGGCATCCGCATCAGCGCGGTCAGGAACAGATAGGTCGCACCGACCTCGCACAGGCAGCGCAGCCCGATCATCGACCAGGCCCGTCGCGATAGATCCATCCGCAGGCTGCCAAGGCGCCGCGCCAGCAGGTAGATCAGAAAGCTGGCTGCAAGACCGCGAATGGTCAGGATCTGTGGCAGCGGCAGGGCGCCGCCCACCAGCTTGACCAACGTGTCGTTGAAGGTGAAGGCGGCCATGCTGCCGCACATCAGCAGCGCGCCGGTCTGGTTGGCGGTCATGTCTGACGAACTGTCATGGCGGCGTTCCCTGCTGGCCCGGCTTGCGCGTCGCGCGGCGCGCGGCGCGCCATCAAAGGCCGCCCGCGCACAGGATGCAAGAGAACCGCCAATTTTCTGCGACCGCAAGAAAAAAGCCCCCGCATGATGCCATGCGGGGGCTTTTCAAACTTGTGTCAGGCGCGGATCAATCGCGGCTTTCCGGTGTCTCCACCAGATTGTCCAGATCACCGCCGTCCATCGCGTCGTCGTCCATCACCGGCGCAGCCAGGGCTGCGGCGGCTTCGGCTTCCTCGCGACGGGCCTCCAGCACCACGTTGTCGCGACCCTGGGCAATGCTACGCACAGCCTGGGTTGCGCCACCGGTCCCGGCCGGGATCAGACGACCCACAATCACGTTCTCCTTGAGACCGACCAGCTTGTCCTTCTTGCCCTGCACCGAGGCTTCGGTGAGAACACGGGTGGTCTCCTGGAAGGAGGCCGCCGAGATGAACGAACGGGTCTGCAGCGACGCCTTGGTGATGCCGAGCAGGATCGGTTCGCCCTGCGCCGGACGCTTGCCACGGGCCAGCGCTTTCTCGTTGGCGGCGTCGAACTCCTGCTTGTCGACATGTTCACCCTTGAGCAGGGTGGTGTCGCCGGAGTCGGAGATCTCCCACTTTTGCAGCATCTGGCGAACGATCACCTCGATGTGCTTGTCGTTGATCTTCACACCTTGCAGGCGATAGACGTCCTGAACCTCGTCGATCATGTAGTTCGCCAGTGCCTCGACACCCATGATGGACAGGATGTCATGCGGAGCCGGGTTGCCGTCCATGATGTAGTCACCCTTCTGGACGAAGTCACCTTCCTGAACAGGAATGTGCTTGCCCTTGGGCACCATGTATTCGACGGGCTCCAGCGAGTCATCCGACGGCTCGATCGAGATGCGACGCTTGTTCTTGTAGTCGCGGCCAAAGCGCACGTAACCATCGATTTCTGCGATGATCGCGTGATCCTTGGGGCGACGAGCCTCGAACAGTTCCGCAACCCGCGGCAGACCACCGGTAATGTCCTTGGTCTTGGCGCCTTCACGCGGGATCCGCGCGACAACGTCACCCGCCAGGATCTGCTGGCCGTCTTCGACCGACAGGATGGCATCGACGGACATCGGATAGGTCAGCGGGTTGCCCGCATCGTTGCGCACAGGCTCGCCCGCGCTGTCGACCAGGATGATTTCCGGCTTGAGATCCGAGCCCTTGGGCGCCGCACGCCAGTCGATCACGATCTTCTGGGTCATGCCGGTGGCTTCGTCGGTCTCGTCGCGAACGGCGAGGCCCGACACCAGGTCGACATATTTCGCGGTACCCGGCTTCTCTGCGATGATCGGCAGAGTGTAGGGATCCCACTCGAACAGCTTGTCGCCGCGGGCAATCGTCTGGCCTTCCTTGACGAACAGCTTGGAGCCGTAGCCAAGCTTGTGGCTGGCACGTTCCTCGCCGTGTTCGTCCTGGATGATCAGCTTCATGTTCCGGCCAACAACCAGAGTCTCGCCGTTGGCGTTTTCCAGGGTCTGCGGCATCTCGAAGACGATCTTGCCTTCCTGAGACGCTTCCTGGAACGACTGCTGGCCACCCTGCGCAACGCCGCCGATGTGGAAGGTCCGCATCGTCAGCTGGGTGCCGGGTTCACCAATCGACTGGGCCGCGATGATGCCGACAGCTTCGCCTTCGTTCACCTGCGTACCACGGGCCAGGTCACGGCCGTAGCACATGGCGCAGACGCCCTCTTCGCTTTCACAGGTCAGCGGGCTGCGGATGCGGGTCGACTGAACGCCCGCTTCCTCAACCGCGTCGGCCATGCGTTCGTCGATCAGCTGACCAGCAGCAATGATGACTTCCTCAGTGCCGGGGCGCAGGATGTCATCTGCCGCCACTCGACCCAGCAGACGCTCACCCAAGGTTGCCACAACTTCACCATCGTTGACCGCGGCCTCAGCAGTGATCGCACGCTCAGTGCCACAGTCGTGCTCGCGCACGATGCAGTCCTGTGCGACGTCCACCAGACGGCGGGTCAGGTAACCCGAGTTCGCCGTCTTAAGCGCGGTATCCGACAGACCCTTACGGGCACCGTGGGTGGAGTTGAAGTACTCCAGAACGGTCAGGCCTTCTTTAAAGTTCGAGATGATCGGGGTCTCGATGATGTCGCCGTTCGGCTTGGCCATCAGGCCGCGCATGCCGCCCAGCTGCTTCATCTGCGTGAC
Organism: Leisingera sp. SA32; assembly: GCF_056033425.1. Lineage (NCBI taxonomy): Bacteria > Pseudomonadati > Pseudomonadota > Alphaproteobacteria > Rhodobacterales > Roseobacteraceae > Leisingera > Leisingera sp. SA32. The sequence continues at coordinate 8,507 of NZ_JBVYHB010000007.1, forward strand.
CGAGCCACGCGCACCGGAGTGGGCCATCATGTAGACCGAGTTCGGCTCCATCACGGCGCCGTTCTCGTCCCGCTTGTCAGCGGAGATGGTGCCCATCATCGCTTCCGTGACCTTGTCGTTACACTTGGACCAGGCATCCACAACTTTGTTGTACTTTTCGCCCTGGGTGATCAGGCCGTCCATGTACTGCTGTTCAAAGTCCTTCACCTGATCGCGGGTTTCATCCACCAGCGTCCATTTGGAGTCCGGGATCACCATGTCGTCCTTGCCGAACGAAATGCCGGCCTTGAACGCTTCGCGGAAACCCATGGTCATGATCTGGTCACAGAAGATGACCGATTCCTTCTGACCGCAATAGCGGTAGACGGTATCGATGACCTGCTGCACTTCTTTCTTCCGCAGCAGACGGTTGACCAGTTCGAACGGCGCTTTGGCGTTCTTGGGCAGCAGCGCGCCCAGACGGACACGGCCCGGCGTGGTCTCGAAGCGCTTCAGCACCTCGTTGCCTTCTTCGTCGATCTGGGTGATGCGCGCGGTGATCTTGGTGTGCAGATGCACTTCGCCGGCGTCCAGCGCGTGCTGAACCTCGTCGATGGTGCCAAAGATCTTGCCTTCACCCGGCATGCCCTCGCGCTCCAGGGTCACATAGTAGAGACCCAGGATCATATCCTGCGAAGGAACGATGATCGGCGCGCCGTTGGCCGGCGACAGAACGTTGTTCGTGGACATCATCAGGACGCGCGCTTCCAGCTGGGCCTCAAGGCTCAAGGGCACGTGCACGGCCATCTGGTCGCCGTCGAAGTCCGCGTTGAACGCCGAGCAGACCAGCGGGTGCAGCTGAATTGCCTTGCCTTCGATCAGCGTGGGTTCAAAGGCCTGGATGCCGAGACGGTGCAGCGTCGGTGCGCGGTTCAGCATCACCGGGTGTTCGCGGATCACCTCGTCCAGGATGTCCCAGACCTCGGGACGCTCTTTCTCGACCAGCTTCTTCGCCTGTTTCACGGTGGAGGACAGACCTTTGGCCTCCAGTCGCGAATAGATGAAGGGCTTGAAGAGTTCGAGCGCCATCTTCTTGGGCAGGCCGCACTGGTGCAGCTTCAGTTCCGGGCCGGTCACAATGACCGAACGACCGGAGAAGTCGACGCGCTTACCCAGAAGGTTCTGACGGAAGCGGCCCTGCTTGCCTTTCAGCATGTCGGACAGCGACTTCAGCGGGCGTTTGTTGGCACCGGTGATGACGCGGCCACGGCGGCCGTTGTCGAACAGCGCGTCTACGGATTCCTGCAGCATCCGCTTTTCGTTGCGGACGATGATGTCCGGCGCGCGCAGTTCGATCAGGCGCTTCAGACGGTTGTTCCGGTTGATCACACGGCGGTACAGGTCGTTCAGGTCGGAGGTCGCAAAGCGGCCACCGTCCAGCGGTACCAGCGGGCGTAGTTCCGGCGGGATGACCGGGATTACGGTCATGATCATCCATTCCGGACGGTTGCCCGATTCCAGGAAGGATTCCACGACTTTCAGACGCTTGATGATCTTCTTGGGCTTCAGTTCGCCGGTTGCTTCGGCCAGTTCGGCACGCAGCGTTTCGGCTTCCGACTCAAGGTCGATCTGGGACAGCATGTCACGGATGGCTTCGGCGCCGATGTTGGCGGTGAAGGCGTCCATGCCATAGGCATCCTGGGCGTCCATGTACTCTTCTTCGGTCATCATCTGACCGTAGGAGAGGTCCGTCAGGCCTGGCTCGATGACGACGTAGTTCTCGAAGTACAGAACCCGTTCCAGGTCACGCAGGGTCATGTCCAGCATCAGGCCGATGCGGGACGGCAGCGACTTCAGGAACCAGATGTGGGCAACGGGTGCGGCCAGTTCGATGTGGCCCATGCGCTCGCGGCGCACTTTCTGCAGGGTGACCTCGACGCCGCATTTTTCGCAGACGACGCCGCGGTATTTCATCCGCTTATATTTGCCGCACAGGCATTCGTAGTCCTTGATCGGGCCGAAGATGCGCGCGCAGAACAGGCCGTCACGCTCGGGCTTGAACGTGCGGTAGTTGATGGTCTCGGGCTTTTTGATTTCGCCATAGGACCAAGACAGGATCCGTTCCGGCGACGCCAGGGAGACTTTGATTTCATCAAAGACCTTGGGCGGCGTCAGCGGGTTGAACGGGTTGTTGGTGATTTCCTGGTTCATTTTGATACCTCAAATTCGTGCGGAAGGGAGGAGAGGGTAAGGGCCGCAGCCCTTACTCTTCTTCCGCATCCAGGAGTTCCATGTTCAGGCCGAGACCGCGGACTTCCTTGACGAGAACGTTGAAGCTCTCGGGAACGCCCGCCTCGAAGTTGTCTTCGCCCTTGACGATCGATTCATAGACCTTGGTCCGGCCTGCAACGTCATCCGACTTGACGGTGAGCATCTCCTGCAGGGTGTAGGCAGCGCCATAGGCTTCCAGCGCCCAGACTTCCATCTCACCAAAGCGCTGACCACCGAACTGTGCCTTACCACCCAGCGGCTGCTGGGTAACGAGGGAGTACGGACCGGTCGAACGCGCGTGGATCTTGTCGTCGACCAGGTGATGCAGTTTCAGCAGGTACTTGATGCCGACGGTCACGGGCCGCGCGAACTGCTCACCAGTACGGCCGTCGAACAGGATCGACTGACCGGACTTGTCAAAGCCCGCACGCACCAGCGCGTCGTTCACGTCGTCTTCCTTGGCGCCATCAAAGACCGGAGTCGCAATCGGCACACCGCGGGTCACATTGCCTGCGGCTTCGACCAGTGCGTCCTCGGACATGTTGGCGATGCCTTCGTCGTAGACATCATCGCCATAGGCCAGATGCATCGCTTCGCGCACCGGGGTCAGGTCGCCGGAGCGGCGATATTCCTGAAGCGCCTCGTCCACCTTGATGCCCAGACCGCGTGCGGCCCAGCCCATGTGGGTCTCCAGGATCTGACCGACGTTCATACGCGACGGAACACCCAGCGGGTTCAGACAGAAATCGACCGGGGTCCCATCGGCGAGGAACGGCATGTCCTCCATTGGCACCACTTTCGAGATCACACCCTTGTTGCCGTGACGACCGGCCATCTTGTCGCCCGGCTGAAGCTTGCGCTTCACCGCGATGAAGACTTTGACCATCTTCATCACACCCGGCGGCAGGTCGTCGCCGCGACGGACCTTCTCGACCTTGTCCTCGAAACGGGCATCCAGGGCGCGCTTCTGCGCCTCGTACTGCTCGTTCAGGGCTTCGACAACCTGTGCGTCCTGCTCGTCTTCCAGCGCCAGCATCCACCATTGACCACGGGACAGCGTGTCCAGCAGCTCTTCGGTGATTTCGGTGCCGGCACGGACGCCTTTCGGACCTTTGACGGCCACTTTGCCCAGGATCATGCCGCGCAGACGGGCATAGATGTTGCGGTCCAGGATCGCCAGCTCGTCGTCCCGGTCACGGGCCAGACGTTCGACTTCCTCACGCTCGATCTGCAGCGCACGCTCGTCTTTTTCCACACCATGCCGGTTAAAGACGCGCACTTCCACGACGGTGCCGTAGTCGCCCGGCTTCACGCGCAGCGAGGTGTCGCGCACGTCGGAAGCCTTCTCGCCAAAGATGGCGCGCAGCAGCTTCTCTTCCGGGGTCATCGGGCTTTCACCCTTGGGCGTGATCTTGCCGACCAGAATGTCGCCAGGCTCCACATCGGCACCGATGTAGACGATGCCCGCCTCGTCGAGGTTGCGCAGGGCTTCCTCGCCGACGTTGGGGATGTCGCGGGTGATCTCTTCCGGGCCCAGCTTGGTGTCACGGGCGGCGACTTCGAATTCCTCGATGTGGACCGAGGTGAAGACGTCGTCACGCGCGATGCGCTCGGAGATCAGGATGGAGTCTTCGTAGTTGTAACCGTTCCACGGCATGAACGCGACGACCACGTTTTTACCCAGCGCCAGTTCACCCATGTCGGTCGACGGACCGTCCGCGATCACTTCGCCCTTGGTCACGGTGTCGCCCACCTTGACCAGAGGTTTCTGGTTGATGGTGGTGTTCTGGTTGGAACGCTGGAATTTGCGCAGACGGTAGATGTCCACGCCCGCATCGCCCAGCTCCAGATCCTCGGTGGCACGGATCACGATCCGCTGTGCATCGACCTGGTCGATGATACCAGCCCGCTTGGCCTGGATCGCCGCGCCGGAGTCGATCGCGACCTTTTCCTCGATGCCGGTGCCGACCAGCGGTGCCTCGGCCCGCAGCAGCGGAACCGCCTGACGTTGCATGTTCGAGCCCATCAGAGCGCGGTTGGCGTCGTCGTTTTCCAGGAACGGAATCAGCGAGGCCGCAACGGACACCAGCTGTTTCGGGCTGACGTCGATGAGGTCAACGCTTTCATTCGGGGCCAGCGTGTAGTCACCCGACTGACGGGTGGACACGAGGTCATTCACAAAGCGGTTGTTCTCGTCGAGGTTGGCGTTCGCCTGCGCCACGGTGTGACGCATTTCCTCAGTCGCGGACATATAGTGGACCTCATCGGTCACCTGTCCGTTGTTGACGACACGGTAGGGCGTTTCGATGAAACCGTATTTGTTCACGCGGGCAAAGGTCGCCAGCGAGTTGATCAGACCGATGTTCGGGCCTTCCGGCGTTTCAATCGGGCACATCCGTCCATAGTGGGTCGGGTGAACGTCGCGGACCTCAAAGCCCGCGCGCTCACGCGTCAGACCGCCAGGACCAAGCGCCGAGAGGCGGCGTTTGTGGGTGACTTCCGACAGCGGGTTGGTCTGGTCCATGAACTGCGACAGCTGCGAGGAGCCGAAGAATTCACGCACAGCAGCCGCAGCCGGTTTTGCATTGATCAGATCCTGCGGCATCACCGTGTCGATCTCGACGGAGGACATGCGCTCCTTGATCGCACGCTCCATGCGCAGCAGTCCGACGCGGTACTGGTTTTCCATCAGTTCGCCAACAGAGCGCACACGACGGTTGCCCAAGTGGTCGATGTCGTCGATGTCACCGCGGCCATCACGCAGGTCAACCAGCGCCTTGATACAGGCGACGATGTCCTCCTTGCGCAGGGTGCGCTGGGTGTCTTCGGCGTCCAGTGCCAGGCGCATGTTCATCTTGACACGGCCAACCGCAGACAGGTCGTAACGCTCGGAATCGAAGAACAGCGTGTCGAACAGCGCCGAGGCCGCCTCGACGGTGGGCGGCTCGCCCGGACGCATAACGCGGTAGATGTCCATCAGCGCGGTGTCGCGGGACATGTTCTTGTCCTGCGCCATGGTGTTGCGCATGTAGGGGCCCACGTTGACGTTGTCGATGTCCAGAACCGGAATGTCGGTAATGCCCGCGTCCAGCAGCTCTTTCAGGGAGCCGCCGATCAGCTCGCCGTCCTTGTCGTATTCCAGGGTCAGCTCATCACCGGCTTCGACGTAGATCGCGCCGTTTTCTTCGTTGATGATGTCCTTGGAGACATATTTGCCGACAATATGTTCGAAGGGCACCAGCAACTCGGTGATGTTGCCTTCCTCGATCATCTTCTTGACGGCGCGCGGAGTGACCTTCTTGCCGGCTTCGCAGATGATCTCGCCGGTGGCGGCATCAACCAGGTCGTAGGTCGGGCGGGTGCCGCGCACACGCTCGGGGAAGAAGGGGGTGACCCAGCCGCGGGATTTCTCCAGCTTGAAGTGCACGGTGTTGTAATAGGCATCCATGATGCCTTCCTGGTCCAGGCCCAGGGCATACAGCAGCGTGGTGACAGGCAGCTTGCGGCGACGGTCGATCCGGGCAAAGACGATGTCTTTGGCGTCGAATTCAAAATCCAGCCAGGAGCCGCGGTACGGGATGATGCGGCAGGCAAACAGCAACTTGCCCGAAGAATGGGTCTTGCCCTTGTCGTGATCGAAGAACACGCCCGGCGAGCGGTGCATCTGGGACACGATCACGCGCTCGGTGCCGTTGACGACAAAGGTTCCGTTCGGGGTCATCAGGGGCATATCGCCCATGAAGACGTCTTGCTCCTTGATGTCCTTCACCGACTTGGCGCCGGTGTCTTCGTCCACATCAAAGACGATCAGACGCAATGTGACCTTCAGTGGCGCCGAATAGGTCATGTCGCGCTGCATGCATTCTTCGACGTCGTACTTCGGCTTTTCGAAGGAATATTTCACGAACTCCAGAACGGAGGTTTCGTTGAAGTCCTTGATCGGGAAAACCGACTGGAAGACTCCCTTGATGCCTTCGCCGTCCAGCGGTTCGGCATCGTCACCGGAGCGCAGGAAGAGATCGTAGGACGATTTCTGCACCTCGATGAGGTTCGGCATATCCAGCACTTCGCGGATCTTGCCGTAATATTTACGTAGACGTTTCTGGCCAAGGAACGATTGAGCCATGTCAGATGTCACCTTTCCGTGTTCTCACCGGTCAAGGATGCCGCCGGGCCCTGGCACCTTGCCCATACGAGACAGCGTGTTCGGATCAATTCATGGCCACCGTCCCGAAGGCAGCCTCCCGATCCTTTGAACCTCGCCTGAAAAAGCGCCCCCGCAAGGGCCCTTTCTAAGACAGGTTCGGCTGGACCCGGAAAACTCCGGGCCCAGCCAAATGTCCGATGCACCTGAAATGCACCAGTTGCAGGGCTTAGGCCAGCTCGACTTCTGCGCCAGCTGCTTCCAGCTTGGCTTTGACGTCTTCTGCTTCGGCTTTGTCCACGCCTTCTTTGATCTTGCCGCCAGCTTCGACCAGTTCCTTGGCTTCTTTCAGACCCAGGCCGGTGATGCCGCGGACTTCCTTGATCACGTTGATCTTGGAAGCGCCGGCGTTCTTCAGAACGACGTCGAATTCGGTCTTTTCTTCTTCGGCTGCGCCACCGGCGTCGCCGCCAGCTGCCATGACAACCGCGCCGCCAGCTGCGGGCTCGATGCCGTACTCATCCTTCAGGATGGTTTTCAGTTCTTGTGCTTCCAGCAGGGTCAGACCCACGATGCTTTCTGCGAGTGCTTTCAGATCAGCCATTGTATCAGCTCTTTCCGTTTACAGTATGTGTGTTCCAACGTGCGGGACATGCCCCACGCCAGTCATTCAGTGCCAACCGCTTACGCAGCTTCCGCCTTCTCTTCGATGGTCGAAAGGATGCTTGCGATGTTGCTTGCAGGTGCGCCAATTGCGCCGGCGATGTTGGAAGCGGGTGCGCCAATGCAGCTTGCGATCTGAGCAATAAGCTCGTCGCGGGACGGCATTTTCGACACGGCTTCGACGCCTGCGCGGTCCAGAGCATTCTCACCCATTGCGCCGCCAAGGATCTCAAACTTCTTGTTTTCCTTGGCGAAATCCTCGGCCACTTTTGCAGCGGACACGGGATCTTCGGAATAGGTCAGAACGGTCATCCCTGTCAGCAGGTCAGACATGCTTTCACACGGCTTACCCTCGAGGGCGATTTTGGCGAGCCTGTTTTTGGCAACACGCACGGAGCTGTTCGCATCGCTTGCACGCGCGCGCAGATCCTGCATCTCGGCAACTGTCAGACCGGCGTAGTGAGCTACCACCACGACGCCAGAGCTTTCGAAGATCTGGCCGAGTTCCTCGACCACTTTCTCTTTCTGGGCTCTATCCACAGTTCTCTCCAAGTTAGGGATGCTTAAGCACCCCGGCTCATGTTTGCCGGCTCCGAAGAACCGGCGTTCAGGTCCGTTTTACGGGATCAGCCAAATCCGCCCGAGGGAATGAAAACCCTCGATCTTCATGGTCTTACCCGTCTCAGGAGGGAAATTAAGGCCCGATCGAAAGGCCACCCACCATCTTGGACGAAATGAAATAAAGCGCACGACGAATCGCACGCTTTATCTCAAGGCCGTAGTTAGTCCCATTTGGCGGGTTTTCCAAGGGCAAAATCACCAGCGGCACAAACCGCCGCACCTCGCGTCAGCCAGGCTGCGGGTCCAGCCGCTGCCTGGCTGACGCGCCACCAAGCACTTGCTGCAGGATCCGGCTGCGGTCAGCAAACACGCTGTCCTGATCGAACCGCTGCCCGTCCCGCCGCGCCGCGCGCTGCAAGGTCAACAAGGCCTCTGGCGCCTGCCGCAGCCTGGCCACCACATCGGCCAAAGCCGCCACCTCGCCGGTCGGAACAAATTTGCCGCCGCCGAAACCTTCGGTCAACTCCCGCGGGTAGGCGCCGTCATAGCCGACGATCGGCGTCCCGGACATCAACGCTTCTATCAGGCAGCGCGGGCTTTCGGGCGTCTTGTGGCAAAACAGGAACAGATGCGCCTGTCGCAAGGCGGCAACCACCGCCGCCCGGTCCGCAACAAACCCCATCAGCGTCACCGCGTCCGAAAGACCCGCCTGCGCCACGTCGCGCCGCATCTCCTCCAGCATCGGACCGTCGCCCAGCCAGCTGGCGCGAAACGCCACCCCCGCCGCTTGCAACTGCGTCAACACCTGTAGCCAGTCCTTTGGCCCCTTCATGGCATCCGCGCGCCCGGCGTAGATGATCTGCAATGGCCCCTCTGTTGTCGCACGCTGCTTTTCCCCAAAGCCGCGGTCAGAGATTTGCAGACTGCGGTCCAGCAGGATGTCGTGCACGACCTGCGGGTTCTGGCAAAACGGCGCGTAGGTCTCATAAGTCTCGCGTCCATGGAACAACCCAACGGTGGCGCGGCGCACAACTGCCTTTTCCAACACCCACATCGGCCCGGCGGTCAGCCGTTTGCGCAGGCGGGTCTTCAGCGGACCGGTTGCGGCCGTCAGCCGCGTCACCGCGCTTTCGACCCGGTCCGTCCAGACCGCAAACGGACGCCCCTTGCGGTGCGCGGCGAAACAGGCAACCGCCCCCCAATCGCCGAACAAACCGCCAATCGCAAAGGACAGGAAATCCGCCTCGTCGATCAGCGCGGTGATCGTCCTGCGCGTGGCCGCATAGCAACGCGCAAAACGCAGCGGCGTATAGGCACAGGGCAAGGGGTGCAACGCCACCCGCTCAAGGCTGCCGGGATCATAGGCGCTCCAGCCGACCGGTGGCGCGGCGTCTATGACCGGCATCATCGCCGCAACGGTTTCGAAATTATCCGCCCACAGCCGCAGCCCCACCCGCGCCTGATCTTCCAGAAACAACTGGCCACCCGAACGGTACAACGGCACCGGGGCATAGATCAGCAGTCTCTCTGTCGCGGCGTGTCTCACTATCGACCTGCAAGTGGCTTGTCTCTGTTGCCAAGATAGACCCTGCGCAGCCCCACAAGTCCATGAAAAAAGGCGCCCCCAAAGGGACGCCTTCATAATTCCTGACGCTTGTCTCGCGCTTATTCGCTGACGGCGTTGTCAACATCAACCGTGACGCCCGGACCCATGGTCGAGGACAGATTGATCTTGTTCATGTAGGAGCCTTTTGCGCCCGACGGCTTGGCCTTGGCCACGGCCGACACGAAGGCACGGACGTTTTCGACCAGCTTGGCTTCGTCAAAGGAGGCTTTGCCGATACCTGCATGTACGACACCGCCCTTTTCGGCCTTGAACTGGACTTCGCCGCCCTTGGCTGCTTCCACGGCCGCTTTCACGTCCATGGTCACGGTGCCAACCTTGGGGTTCGGCATCAGGTTGCGCGGGCCCAGAACTTTGCCCAGACGACCGACGACGGGCATCATGTCCGGGGTCGCGATGCAGCGATCGAATTCGATGGTGCCGCCCTGGATGGTTTCCATCAGGTCTTCGGCGCCGACGATGTCTGCACCGGCTTCCTTGGCTTCGTCCGCCTTGGCGCCGCGGGCAAACACGGCAACGCGCATGTCTTTGCCGGTGCCGTTGGGCAGGCCGATCACGCCGCGGACCATCTGGTCTGCGTGGCGGGTGTCAACGCCCAGGTTCAGAGCGATTTCGATGGTCTCATCGAACTTCGAGGTGGCGTTGGCCTTGACCAGGGCAACAGCTTCTTCGACCGACAGGTTTTCCTTGCCAGCGACTGCTTCGCGCGCGGCGCGGGTACGTTTACCGAGCTTTGCCATCTTACTTCACCTCGATGCCCATGGAGCGGGCGGAGCCCAGGATGATCTGCATTGCCGCTTCGATGTCGTTGGCGTTCAGATCTTTCATCTTGGCTTCGGCGATTTCTTTCACCTGGGCCGCGGTCACGGTGCCGACGGTTTCACGCGACGGGTTGTTCGCGCCGGATTTCACCTTGGCTGCCTTCTTCAGGTAATAAGACGCGGGCGGCGTCTTGATGTCCATGGTGAAGGACTTGTCCTGATAGTAGGTGATCACGGTCGGGCACGGCGCGCCGGGCTCCATGTCTGCGGTCTTGGCGTTGAACGCCTTGCAGAATTCCATGATGTTGATGCCGCGCTGACCCAGGGCCGGGCCGACGGGCGGAGAGGGGTTTGCCTGACCTGCAGGAACCTGCAGCTTCATCGAACCAACAAGCTTCTTAGCCATTTGGTTGTCCTTTCAACGAGGATGAGGCGCGCCCCATCCGGTGCATGTTGCGTGGTTGGATATCAGGATCGCGACCCGTCCATCTCCCACGAGAGAATCTCGCCCGAAGACGATAGAGGGGGCATCTACAGGGGAACGCAAGGGTTGGCAAGTGGGCGGGTGCCGCACCCAAAACAGTTGCCTGACGCCGCCACGCACTTACACCAAGTGTGGTCCAATAGAAATCCTCAGATCGCAGCTGCGCTGATCCGCAGCAGTGACCCAGAGATGCTGCGGGATGGAGACGCCGGTTGAAACAACATCACGGCAGAAATCGGCACAGATGCCCGGACAGACCGCAATGATCCGTCCGCCGCCTGAACTACTGGCGGTCTCTCGGCGCTGGTACGAGATACTTCGAACCAAGAAAGATACGAGCGAGCTGCGGGATTTCTTGTCGACCGCCAATGAGTTGCGGTTCATCGGCACAGGCGATGGGGAATTCTGGAACGGGCGCGCCGTCCGTGATGGCGTCAGCGGTTTTTTCGCGGCAATCCCAGCTCCGGATGTGTTTGACGAACTTGAGGCGGAGGCCTTTGAGAACGGCGAAACCGGCTGGTCGTCCTTTGTTCATAAGATCCGGTTTGTCGGCTTTGATGAGGCCGTCAGTTACAGAACTGTGCTGATCTTCTTGCTGCAAGGCGCCGCCTGGAAAATCGTTAACCGGCATGCTTCTGTTCCGATCTCCAACCTGGAGCTGGTGGGCAATGAGCAGCTGGCAATCCAGAACCTGGTCGATGCCGCCCGAAATGACGGGCCGGCGCTGGTACAAAATGAAGGTTTGGCATCTGTCATATTCACCGACATAGAAGGCAGCACCGCATTGGCCGAAGCTATGGGTGACCAGCGCTGGTCAGTGATGATAAGCGACCACTTTGAAATCCTGGAGCAGATCATTCAGTGCCATGGCGGCCAATTCGTTAAATCCCTGGGGGACGGAACGTTATCGGTCTTTTCATCCGCGAATGACGCGCTTGCGGCCGCCGTCGACATGCAGGCAGCCGTAGCCGCGCTTCCCGACGAACCTCACCTCGGCCTTCGGGTGGGCATTCACACGGGTGATGTCGTGCAGTCCCGTGGTGATTTCTTCGGCACCGTTGTCAACAAAGCGTCGCGCATCGCAGCAGCTGGCACAGCTGGTGACATACTGGTCTCGGACGCAACCCGCGCGATGGTTGGCGCAAAAGCGGCATTCAGCTTTTCACAAATTCATTCCAAGCGGCTGAAAGGACTAAAAGGGCTTCACGTGCTTTATCGCCTTCACAGCTCGCAGACCATGCCACGGACCAATGGACAAACCTCAACCACCTGATCACAAGACACCGTCTCAGCGCAAAAGCAAAAGCGCCGCGGTGCAAATGCAACGCGGCGCCTCAAATTCCACTCCGGGATTAATCACCCCTGCTTGGTCACCTGGGTAAAGTCCAGCTCGACCGGGGTTTCGCGGCCGAAGATCGACACGGTGACCTTGAGCTTCTGGTTGTCCTCGTCGACCTCTTCGACCATGCCGTCGAAATCCTCGAACGGGCCGTCGTTGACTTTGACCTTCTCGCCGATCTCGTAGTGGATCAGGGTGCGCGGTGCTTCGACGCCTTCCTCGACGCGGCCCAGGATGCCCTGAACCTCAGCGTCGCGCATCGGCATCGGGCGGCCCTGCGGGCCCAAGAAGCCGGTGACCCGGTTGATCGAGGAGATCAGGTGGTAGCCGCGGTCAGACATTTCCATGTGGACCAGAACGTAGCCGGGCATGAAACGACGCTCGGTCGAGACCTTCTTGCCGCGGCGGATCTCGATCACCTCCTCAGTGGGGACCAGAACCTCGTCGATTTCATCCTCGAGACCCTGTTCAGCGACCGAGGTGCGGATCTGCTCTGCGATTTTCTTTTCGAAGTTCGAAAGAACGCTGACCGAATACCACCGTTTCGCCATGAACCACCGTCCTTGTTCTGCCGGGCGGGCCATTGCCGCGCCGCTGCCTGTTCATCCGTTGCAGCAAATGCTGCGCTCTCCAACAAAAAGCGGCGTGCAAACCGAATCGCTGCACGCCCGCCTCAATAGTTACGGCTCACCTACCGCCCCACGCCGCCAAGATCAAGTGCCGCGCGGCAGGCGTTGGCGCAGAGCCGACATACTGCTGCCGGCTCAGCCGAACATCCCCAAAAGCCCCTGCAGGCCAGAGCGGATCAAGAGATCGACCAGCGCAAAGAAAACCGCCGTGAGCGCCGCCATGATGAACACCATGACCGTGGTCAGCAGCACCTCGCGCCGGGTCGGCCAAACGACCTTGGACACTTCGGCGCGAACCTGCTGAATAAACTGTACTGGATTGATAGTCGCCATGCTGGGGGGATCTCTCTGCTAGCAGTGTTGGCGATTTAACGCCTGACGGCCGTGAATTCAAGCCCCGTGCAGCAGCCGACCGCATCGCCGTCCGCGCGGTCAATCCAATTTTAATCCACTTGCGCCAAAACAGGCGTAGCCCGACCCGCGCCGGCCCGCCGACGCGCCCGTCGCCACCTCTTGCGTTTTTGATGAGATCGGATGCCATGACACCAGCTTATTCCCTCTCCCAGGCAGAACAATTCGAACGGGACGCCAAGCTTGAAACCGCGGTCCTTGCCTATTCCGGCATCCTGGCCCGCAACCCCAAGAACGCCCGCGCCTCGCAGGCGCTGACCTCGCTGCGTGATCGCCTGCGCGAACAGCGCGAACCCTCAGAGGATACCCGGGCAGAGATGGAGGACATGCTGGCCGCCGGGCACCACTTCGAGGCCGCCGACAGCTGTGGCGCCTTGCTGCGAACCTTTCGCGAATCGCATTTCCTGTGGGATTTTCTGGGGCGCTGCCATCTGGCGGCAGGACATCTGGACAACGCGGCCACTTGCCTGAACAAGGCGATTGGCATTGACCCGCGCGCGGCGGGCAGCCAGGCGGCCATGGGCCGGGTGCATATGGCCCGCGGCCAGACCGACAGTGCCATCCGGCTTTATCAGGACGCGCTGGCGCTGAATCCTGCCTGCCTGCTTGCGCTGCGCAGCCTCGCCGAGGCGCTGACCGCTCAGGGCCGTCCAAGGGAGGCCGCTGCGCATCTGCGCACTGCGGTGGCGCTGACGCCCGACGATGCGGCGCTGCATGTCGAGTTGGCCGGACTGGTGCTGGGGCTTGGAGAGGCAGAGGATGCCAAAGCGCATTACAGCCGCGCCGCGGCGCTCGAGCCGACCCTGACCGACGCGCAGTTCGAGCTGGGGCTTTTGCACATGGCGCAGGGCGAACCGGCCCGTGCCCTGCCCTGTTTCGACCGCATCCTTCAGCTGGCCCCCGCCCATGACCCGGCCCGGACCCAACGCCTGCTGGCGCTAGCGTCCCTGAACGACTGGCGTTGGCTCGATGAATACGACAGCCATCGGCGCCTGCTGGGCCTGCGCGGGGCCGGTTGCGACCCCAGCGCATTGATGCAGATGGAGGACAACCCGGATCTGTTGCGCATCCGGGCCCAGGCCCATGCCAGCAATCACCTACCGTCCCTTCCGCCGCTGGAGCAATCGCGCCCTGCCCAACGGCCCGCGCGGCTGCGGCTGGGCTATTTCTTTGGGGCTTCGGAGGGCCGTCAGGTGCTGCATGGCCATGGCGCCGTCTTGGCCGCGCATGACAAGAGCCGGTTTGAAATTCAACTGGTCGCCCATGGCGGCCCGGTGTCCCAGCCCGTTCGCGACCAGTTCGAACAGCTGGGCCTGACCCTGCATGAAATCGACACCGCGGCGACCGCGCAAATCGCTCGCGCCGCACGCCTGCGGCAGCTGGACATTGCCATCGACCTCAGCGGCGCGGCAGAGGGGGCGCGCGCCCTCTTGTTTGCCGAACGTCTGGCACCGCTGCACATCGCCTGGCCGGGCTACCCCGGCACTTCCGGCACTGCTGCCTTTGACTACCTGATCGGGGATGCGGCGACTTGCCCACCCGGTAGCGAGCGGTACTACAGCGAACACTTGCTGCGCCTGCCCGTCGCTCAGGCCGCGATTGCGCCCAGCCCCCTAGCCGACCGCACCCGACACGCGGAGCTGAGCCGCGCGGATCACGGGCTGCCCGAGACAGGCGTTGTCTTTTGCAATTTTTGCCCGACCGGTCACATCACACCGGATATCTTCGACATCTGGATGCGCCTGCTGACCACCACGCCAGACAGCTGTTTGTGGCTGTTGCAGGCGAACGACCACGCGACCTCCAACCTGCGTCGCGCCGCAGCGACGCGCGGGGTTGATCCCGACAGGCTGGTCTTTGCCCCCATGGCCGATGCAGGCACGCAGACAAACAGGCTGGCCCTGGCGGATCTGTTCCTCGACACGTTTGTGGTGAACGCAGGCGCCGGGGTGCGCGCGGCGCTGGCGGTCGGGCTGCCGGTCCTCACCCTGCCCGGCCAGCAATACGCCGCCCGCACCAGCGCAAGCCTGCTGCAAGCCGCTGATCTGGGTGAATTGATCGCGGCCGATAAAGCCGAGTACGAAACCAAAGCCGCTTTGCTGGCCGCCGACACGGACGCCCGCACTGTGTTGCGGAACAAACTGCTAGGACAGCACGCCAGCGCGCCGCTGTTCGCGCCGACACAGCACTGTCGTCAGCTGGAGGCCGGGTTCGATGCCGTTTTTGCGCGCCACTTGACCGGCCAGCCAGCGGATCACCTGCGCATCGGCACCACAGCAGACACAGCCTGAGAGTGGCTGCTGTGTCGACTATGGCGGCTTGGGAAATGGCAGGGGCAGCAGGGTTCGAACCCGCGACCTACGGTTTTGGAGACCGTCGCTCTACCAACTGAGCTATACCCCTGTGGTGCGGCATGTCCTACGGCAGCAGCGCAACGGAGGCAAGAGGGAAAAGCGGTTTTTCTGCGGGCAATCACAGGCCCTTTCGATGCCGGGCTTTGCCCCGGCCCGGCCATGCAGTAAGACAGGGCAGATCGCCCTGTCCGCACCCCAAAGGAAAGAACCGTCGCCCGTGAGCCTGAGAAAGAAGATCGCCGACAGCCCGCGGTTCAACCGCGCCGTCGAGGGGCTGCTCGCTGCATATGTGCGATTCGCCTATCGGACATCGCGTTGGGAACGTTGCGGATTTGAGGAGATGGACGCCTGCGTTCGTCGCGGCGAGCCGGTGATCTTTGTGCTGTGGCACCAGCGGCTGATTATGGCCCCGTATCTGTTCGACACCTCATTGGGCCGCATCTGTGCGCTGACGTCCTCGGCGCGGGCGGGACGCCTGGCGGGGCAGATCCTGGTACGGCTCGGGTTCGAGACCATTCCTATGTCCAGCCACAAGCGCCACGTCGCCCTGTCGCGCGAAGTCCTGCGCCGCACCCGCGAGGGCTGCTCCATCGGCATCGCTGCCGATGGCCCGCGGGGACCTGCACGGGTATCCTCGACCGTGCCGGTTGTCTGGGCGCGCATGACTGGCTGCCGGGTGTTCACCGTGGCCTTTGCAGAGAAAAAAGTTCTGAAGCTGCCAACCTGGGACCAGCAGATGCTGCCGCTGCCGTTCTCGCGCGGGGTGTTGATGTGCCGCGAATGGACGGATGAGGTGCCAAAGAAGCCCAGCGACACCCAAGCCGAAGCCTTGCGTCAAAGCCTGGAAAACGCGCTGGACGACATCACGGATACCGCCGACGCAGCAATCGGCGAGACTGCCAGCCCTGCAAGCGGCTAAGCCCGTCCTCCACGGACACGCAAAATCCGGCCATGCCCCCGACCTGCTGCCATTTCGCCGCTTCCTCGCACAGGATCCGGTGGCGACTAAACGCGTCTATTGAAACCGGGAAACCCCGGAATTTTCGTCTGCACCAAAGATCGGCGCCATGCAGAAAGGGCCGCCCGAAGGCGGCCCTTTCTTTAACAAGTCCCGTGTGGCTCTCGGCAGTTTTCCAGCGAAACCCGCCTGCCGCCACTGTTTCAAAATCACTCGGTGATTTTCGACACGACGCCCGCGCCAACGGTGCGGCCGCCTTCGCGGATGGCGAAACGCAGACCGTCTTCCATCGCGATCGGCGCGATCAGTTCAACTTCGAACTTCAGGTTGTCGCCCGGCATCACCATCTCGGTGCCTTCCGGCAGGGTCACGGTGCCGGTCACGTCGGTGGTGCGGAAGTAGAACTGCGGACGGTAGTTCGCAAAGAACGGCGTGTGACGGCCGCCTTCTTCCTTGGTCAGGATGTAGGCTTCGGCTTCGAACTTGGTGTGCGGAGTCACCGAACCCGGCTTACACAGAACCTGGCCACGCTCAACCGACTCACGGTCGATGCCGCGCAGCAGGGCGCCGATGTTGTCGCCTGCTTCACCACGGTCCAGCAGTTTGCGGAACATTTCCACACCGGTACAGGTGGTGGTGGTGGTGTCTTTGATGCCAACGATTTCAATGCTGTCGCCAACATTGATCACGCCACGCTCGACACGGCCGGTCACAACGGTGCCGCGGCCAGAGATCGAGAACACGTCTTCGATCGGCATCAGGAACGGCTGGTCAACCGCGCGCTCGGGGGTCGGGATGTACTCATCCACGGCCGCCATCAGCTCTTTGATCTTGTTTTCGCCGATTTCCGGGTCACGGCCTTCCATCGCCGCCAGCGCGGAGCCTGCGATGATCGGAATGTCGTCGCCCGGGAAGTCGTAGGACGACAGCAGCTCGCGGATTTCCATTTCCACCAGCTCCAGCAGCTCTTCGTCGTCGACCTGGTCAACCTTGTTCATGAAGACAACCAGGGCCGGAACGCCAACCTGACGCGCCAGCAGGATGTGCTCGCGGGTCTGGGGCATCGGGCCGTCGGCGGCGTTCACAACCAGGATCGCGCCGTCCATCTGCGCCGCACCGGTGATCATGTTCTTCACATAGTCAGCGTGGCCGGGGCAGTCGACGTGGGCGTAGTGACGCGCTTCGGTCTCATATTCCACGTGGGCGGTGGAGATGGTGATGCCGCGGGCTTTTTCTTCCGGTGCGCCGTCGATCTGGTCGTAGGCTTTGAAGTCACCGAAGTACTTGGTGATCGCTGCGGTCAGCGTGGTCTTACCGTGGTCAACGTGGCCGACGGTGCCGATGTTGACGTGCGGTTTATTACGCTCAAACTTTTCCTTAGCCATTCGTTAGGCGCCCTTTTGAAATGAGGGGTCAGCACTGACCCGGTTACCTCTGCGCGGGCGGGTTATTTGGTTTGCAGCCAAAAATCAACCCGTTCCTGCTTGACAGCTGCGGAATTCCGCGTGTTCAGCCCGCCGGGGCCGGTGCGACCGGGTCCGCCGCAGCATCAGCGGCGGCGCGTGGCGCAAACCAGCCCTCTTCGCGGTGCTGTTCCGCCATCCATTCCTCGACCTTGTCGGCAATGTTGACGGCCAGCCCCTGGATCTGTTCCTGCTTGCTGCGGGCATGGCCCGAGCCCACCAGAGCGCTTTCGCCAGTGGTGCTTTCGAAAATTTCCATCTGGTGCTTCTTGGCGAGGAACGTCTTCTGCTCGACGTCATAGACAAAGACATTCACCACTGCGACGCTCTTGGGCGAAAACAGCACCGGCACGCCGGGTGGCGCCAGCATGAAGCCTTCCAGGGTCACCGCCACGTCATAGGGCTGGTCGCCGTCGTAGCGGCGCAAGCGGGTCTCCAGCGCGGATTTGATCGGATCCGTCCATTCGCTGTGGTCCGCACCGCGCGACATCGGCCATTGCAACGCCTTTTCGGTATAGACATGCACCACCCGCGCCTGAAAGGCGCCAAGGTCTTCGGGGGCCTCATCCAGGCGGGTCTCGCCGCAGGCCACCAAAAAACACAAGGCGGCAAAAAGGGCGGTTATCCGGGTCATCTTCAATCTCTCAATCTGCATGCCGCGGCGCAGGGTCCGCCGGTCGCGACTGGACGCCGCGCGCGGCAAACGCAAGCCGTTGCATGTCTGGTCATTTGAACTTGTAATCGCGCGGGAACCCATGCGGCGGACGCTTGCCGATGCCGGCGCGTTTGCCCAACCATTGGCTGAGGTCAGCCTCATGGCGTGTCTTGCCGCCGCCCATTTCCCATTTCAGCCCTTCATCCCAGTTGAAGGTGGTGATGTCGGAGAGTCCGCCGTCCAGCTCCAGCGCCCCCTGCTTGCCGCGGGCCATGTTGTATTTCTGCAACCGAACCCCCTTGCCGCGGGTCAGCTCTGGCATTTCCTCGACAGAGAACACCAGGAATTTGCCGTTCTCGGAAACGATGGCCACGTGATCGCCCTCCACGGGGATGCAGATCTTGGCGCGGTCGTCGTCCTTTACGTTCAGCACCTGCTTGCCGCTGCGGGTCTGGGCGACGATGTCCTTCTCGGCGCAGATGAAGCCGTTGCCCGCATCCGATGCCACCAGCAGGCGCCCCTCGGGGTTGTGGATGAACAGATCGACAATCTCCACCTCGTTGGGCAGATCCACCATCAGCCGCAGCGGCTCGCCCATGCCTCGGCCACCGGGCAGATTGGCCGCCGACAGCGTGTAAAAGCGGCCATTGGAGCCGAACACCAGCAACCGGTCGGTGGTTTCCGCATGGAAGACAAAGCGCGGACCGTCACCGTCCTTGAACTTGAGCTCGCGGTTCAGGTCGATGTGGCCGGTCATCGCCCGGATCCAGCCCATCTGGCTGCAGACCACGGTGATCGGCTCCCGATCGATCATCGCTTCCAGCGGCACCTCCTCGACCTCGCCCGCCTCGGCAAAGCGGGTCCGGCGCGCGCCACCCTCATAGGTCTTGCCGAACTGTTTCTTGGTCTCTTTCAGCTGCTCGGTGATGCGCGACCACTGCAAGTCATCAGAGCCCAACAGCTCCACCAGACCGGCGCGTTCCTCACGCAGCGCGTCGCGCTCACGGGTCAGCTCGATTTCTTCCAGCTTGCGCAAGCTGCGCAGGCGCATGTTCAGAATCGCCTCGGCCTGCACCTCTGTCAGCTCGCCCGCGCCCGGGGGCGGGGTGATGTATTCGGCCTCGGTGAAGGCGCGGGGATGGTCGCGGTTCCAGTCCTCGCGGATCAGGGCGGCCTTGGGATCCTCGTCATAGCGGATGATGTCGATCACCCGGTCGAGGTTCAGGAAGGCGATGATGAAGCCTTCGAGCACCTCTAGCCGATGGTCGATCTTTTCCATCCGGTGGCGCGAGCGGCGCTGCAACACGTCGCGGCGGTGATCAAGGAAGGCGCGCAGCACCTCCTTCATCGAGCAGACCTTGGGGGTGACCCCGTCGATCAGCACATTCATGTTGAGGCTGAAGCGGGTTTCCAGATCCGAATTGCGGAACATCATGTTCATCAGAACCTCGGGGTCCACGTTCTTGGACTTGGGTTCCAGGATGATGCGGATATCGTCCGCCGATTCGTCGCGCACATCGCCCAGAATCGGAACTTTCTTGGTCTGAATCAGCTCCGCGATCTTTTCGATCAGCTTGGATTTCTGGACCTGATAGGGGATCTCGGTAACAACGATCTGCCACTGGCCGCGCCCCAGATCCTCAACCTCGTGGGTGCAGCGCAGCCGGAAGGACCCGCGGCCGGTGCTGTAGGCTTTGGCGATATTTTCCTTGGGTTCGACGATGATGCCGCCGGTCGGAAAATCCGGTCCTGGCACATAGTTCAGCAAAGTGTCGTCACGGGCGTCCGGCGTTCTGATGAGATGAACGCAAGCGTCGATCAGCTCAGCAATGTTATGCGGGGGGATGTTCGTCGCCATACCCACGGCAATGCCCGACGATCCATTGGCCAGAATGTTGGGAAAGGTCGCGGGCAGCACGGCCGGTTCGGTCAGGCGGCCATCGTAATTGTCCCGAAAATCAACCGCGTCCTCGTTCAAACCTTCCAGCATCGCCTCGGCGACAAATGTCATCCGCGCCTCGGTGTAGCGCGAGGCGGCCGGGTTGTCGCCGTCGATATTGCCAAAGTTGCCCTGGCCGTCGACCAGCGGGTAGCGCACGTTGAAGTCTTGCGCCAAGCGCGCCATCGCATCATAGATCGCGGCGTCGCCATGCGGGTGAAAATCGCCCATGGTGTCGCCGGAAATCTTGGCCGATTTCAGAAACCCGCCGGTGGAGCTAAGCCGCAGGCGATTCATCGCATAAAGAATGCGCCGGTGGACCGGCTTCAGCCCGTCGCGAGCGTCGGGCAAGGCGCGGTGCATGATGGTGCTGAGCGCATAGGTGAGGTAGCGCTCGCCAATGGCGCGGCGCAACGGTTCCAGGATTTCACCCTGATCGGGGGCGTCGGGCATGTCGGGGTCTTCTACCAGGTCGGTCATGGCTTGGTGATACTTGCGCGGCCCGGTTTGGTAAAGCACGCCTGTGCGAAAAACGCGCCCGACCGCGACGGCAGTTCCGTCCGGAGGGGGAGAAGCCGCAAGACACTCCCCTGTTTCCCAGCCCCCCGCACGCACTAGATAGTACGGAACCAAGCAGCCGCGTCCCGCGTTACTTTCCCAAATCTCACAACCAGGACGGTGGCCACTGACAGGCCACACGCCATGGCTGCTTACCCTGTTGGTCTGGGGGGACCGGAATATGTCACGTTTTGTTGTTTTGTCTTTCGCCTTCCTCGGTTGGGGCTTTTACGAGTTGAGCGGCGGCGCCGATTTCAAGCCGCCCGAACGTCCCAAGCCCGTGGCCGAGGCAGAGTCGGCAGCAAAGCCCCGCGCCACCGCGAGAATCACCGCGGCCAGCCTGGACAGTCGCCCGGTTCTGACCCGCCGCGCAGAGGCGCCCCGGCCGAGCCGCCCCGCCGCCGATCCAAACCGGCGCGCGCAGGTAGCAGCGCAACATCTGGCCAGCGCGTCGGGTCTGCTCGCCTCCACCGACACCGCTTTTTCGCAGGCGCCACAGGGGGGAACTTTGCAGCTGGCATCGCTGGACGGCGGGCTCGCCGCGATCAGCGCCTCTCCGGCGGCGGCCCCGGCCGTTGCCCAAACGGAAGCCCCCAGCGTCGAGGAAACCGTGGACCGACGCAGCATCCGCGCGTCCCGCGTGAATATGCGACAGGGGCCGGGCACGCAGTATCCTGTCATTACCCGACTGATGGGCGGCGACGAGGTGATCGTGATCGAAGACAACGGCACCGGCTGGCTGCATCTGCGCGCACCGGAACAGGGCAGAGTTGGCTGGATTGCTGCTTCCCTGGTGACCCGGAAACGCCCATAACGGCACGAGAGACTTCCGCGCCGAACCCGGCCGGAACCGGGCAAGAAGGGCGCGCCTATGAAACGAACGATCCTGATCACCGGCTGCTCTTCGGGGATCGGCCTGGATGCTGCACGCGGGATGCGCGACCGTGGCTGGCAGGTCTTCGCCTCATGCCGCCAGCAGCGCGACTGTGATCGACTGCGGGCAGAAGGTTTCGACAGCCCGCGCATAGACTACACCGATTCTGCCAGCATCCGCACGGGGCTGGCAGAGGTGCTAGAGGCCACCGGCGGCACGCTGGATGCGCTGTTCAACAACGGGGCCCACGGGCTGCCCGGCGCGGTGGAGGATCTGCCGACCGAGGCGCTGCGCAGCATCTTCGAGACCAACTTCTTTGGCTGGCACGAGCTGACACGGCAGGTAATCCCGGTGATGCGGGCGCAGGGACACGGGCGGATCGTGCAGAACTCCTCCATCCTCGGATTTGTGACAATGCCCTGGCGCGGCGCCTATGTGGCAACGAAATATGCGCTGGAGGGGCTGACCGATACGCTGCGGGTGGAGTTGCAGGGTACCGGCATCCACATGGTGCTGATCGAACCTGGTCCGGTGACCTCAAAGATCCGCGAAAAATCCATCCCGCATTTCGAACGATTTATCGACTGGCAGGCCTCTCCCCTGAGGGAGCTGTACGAATCGCGGCTGTTGAAGCGGCTCTATCACAGCAGTGGCCCGGACCGGTTTGAGCTGCCGGCCTCTGCCGTCACCGCCAAACTGGCCCATGCTTGCGAATCGCGCCGACCGCGTCCGCGCTACTACGTGACCACCCCGACCCATGTGGCGGGCCTGCTCCGCCGGATCCTCAGCACCCGGGCAATTGACCGCATCCTGCTGCGGCTGGGATAACGTTTTGCCGGTCGCCAACCGCCGGGCCAACGGGTAGACGGGAGAGGCAGAAGCAATGTCGTTTTGGGGGACAGAATGAGCGATCCGCTGTATTATCTGGGGCTGGCAGCCATGGCTGCTGTTGTTGTGGCACTGGTCATTGGCATCGGCGGCTTTGGCAAAGGCGGTGATTTTAACCGCAAGAACGCCAACAAGATGATGCGGCTGCGAATCATGTTCCAGTTTGTCGCCGTGGTGCTGCTGCTGGCCTATGTCTATCTGCGCACCCAGGGAGGGTAATTGGCGATGGTTGTTCTCAACAAGATCTACACCCGCACCGGCGACAAGGGCGACACCGCGCTCGGCAATGGCGAACGCGTCGCCAAACATGCCGCGCGGGTCAATGCCTATGGCACCGCGGATGAGCTGAACGCCTTTGTCGGCGTGGCCCGGCTGGAGGCCGAAGGCGATATGGACGCGGCGCTGGCCCGGATTCAAAATGACCTTTTTGACCTTGGCGCTGACCTGTGCCGACCGGAAATGGAGAAGGACGCCGAGGCGGACTACCCGCCGCTGCGGATCGCCCCGGCGCAGGTCGAACGGCTGGAGGCCGAAATCGACGTAATGAACAAGGATCTGGAGGCACTGCGCAGCTTTATCCTACCCGGCGGTACCCGGCTGGCCGCACAGCTGCACGTCTGCCGGACGGTGGCGCGCCGGGCCGAGCGCCTGTCAACCGATCTTGCCTCCTCCGAAGCCGTGAACCCGGCGGCGGTGAAATACCTCAACCGGCTGTCGGACTGGTTCTTCGTGGCCGCACGCGTCGCCAACGACGGCGGCAAGGCGGACGTTCTATGGGTGCCCGGCGCCAACCGCTGAGCCCTTTCCCTTCGATTATCAGAGATTAGGCCGGGCTGCGTCAAAGTGACGTAGCTTGGCTGTTCTGGCACTGTTTGCGACAGGTTTCGCGCAGGCATTGCGCCGGTATTTCGCGCACGGACGCGCATATTTCCTGCCGGAAACATTCTTGCAAAATTGGTGCTTCAAATCAGCGAACGCGACGTCGCCGTGCGCTAACGTGACGATTTTGCCCTGTTGCCGCGCCACACCAGCCGGTATCAACACAGCGAGAGCATGGAGGGGAGTCGCCCGCGGGCGGCTTGCCGTTTGTTAAGGAGAGAACGCACTATGAAGGTACTCGTGCCTGTCAAACGCGTGATTGACTACAACGTGAAGGTCCGCGTCAAAGCGGACGGCAGCGGTGTCGATCTCGCCAACGTGAAAATGTCGATGAACCCCTTTGACGAGATTGCCGTCGAAGAGGCGATCCGCCTGAAAGAGGCCGGCAAGGCCGACGAGGTGGTCGCGGTTTCGATCGGCGTCAAGCAGGCCCAGGAAACCCTGCGCACCGCGCTGGCGATGGGTGCAGACCGCGCCATTCTGGTGGTGGCTGCCGACGACGTTCACACCGACATCGAACCGCTGGCGGTTGCCAAGATCCTGGCCAAAGTGGTCGAGGAAGAGCAGCCCGGCATCGTGCTCTGCGGCAAGCAGGCGATCGACAACGACATGAACGCCACCGGCCAAATGCTGTCGGCGCTGCTGGGCTGGTCCCAGGGCACCTTTGCCTCCGAGCTGGACATCGAAGGCGACAGCGCCAAGATCACCCGCGAAGTCGACGGCGGCCTGCAGACCATCTCGGTCAAGATGCCGACCATCGTCACCGTGGACCTGCGCCTGAACGAGCCGCGCTATGCCTCGCTGCCGAACATCATGAAGGCGAAGAAAAAGCCGCTGGACGAGAAAACCGCCGCCGACTACGGCGTCGACGTCACGCCGCGCCTGGAAATCATCGAGACCAAAGAGCCCGCAGCCCGCGCCGCTGGCATCAAGGTGGGTTCGGTCGACGAGCTGGTTGAGAAACTCAAAGAAGCGGGGGCTGTGTAATGGCTGTTCTTCTCCTTGCTGAGGTGACTGATGGCGCGCTGGCGCTGGATGCAACCGCCAAGGCCGTGTCCGCGGCTGCAAAACTGGGTGACGTCACCGTTCTGGCCGCTGGCGCCTCTGCTGCGGCAGCGGGCGAAGAGGCCGCCAAGATCGCGGGCGTAACTAAGGTTCTGGTTGCCGAGGACGCATCGCTGGGCCACCGCCTGGCGGAGCCGACCGCGGCACTGCTGGCCAGCCTCGCGTCCGACTATGAGCACATCGTGGCACCGGCCACCACCGACGCCAAGAACGTGCTGCCCCGCGTGGCCGCGCTGCTGGACGTGATGGTGATCTCGGACGTGTCCGGCGTTGTCGACGGCAACACCTTCGAGCGCCCGATCTATGCCGGGAACGCGCTCCAGACCGTGAAGTCCAACGATGCCAAGAAGGTGGTCTCCTTCCGCACCGCGTCTTTTGACGCTGCGGGCGACGGCGGCTCGGCCTCTGTTGAAACCATCTCCGCCGCTGAAAACCCCGGCCTGTCCGAATGGGTTGAGGACAAGGTGGCAGAAAGCGACCGTCCTGAGCTGACCTCGGCCGGTGTGGTTGTCTCTGGCGGCCGCGGCGTTGGCTCCGAGGAAGACTTCAAACTGATCGAAGCCTTGGCCGACAAGCTGGGCGCCGCGGTCGGCGCCTCCCGCGCGGCGGTCGATTCGGGCTATGCGCCGAACGACTGGCAGGTGGGTCAGACCGGCAAGGTCGTTGCCCCGGATCTGTACATTGCCGTCGGCATCTCCGGTGCGATCCAGCACCTAGCGGGCATGAAGGACTCCAAGATCATCGTGGCAATCAACAAGGACGAAGAGGCGCCGATCTTCCAGGTTGCCGACTTTGGCCTGGTAGCCGACCTGTTCCAGGCGGTGCCCGAGCTGACCGAAAAACTGGGCTAAACCAGAACAATCGCACTAACGAAAAGGCCCGCCATTCGGCGGGCCTTTTTCCATGCGCGCTGCGCAGCGACTAGTTTGGGTCCAGCATCGGGCCCAGTTTGCCTGCCAGCGTGTCCGCTATCCGCAGATGTTCCTTGGGACCGATCATGTGGCGCGCGGTCGGCAGCTCCAACTGACCGAAGGTCATCCCGGCAATATCCCGCGAGGCCGCGGCGGAGGCGGTGCGAAATTCCAGAACCGACTGTACCTTGGCCCGCAGCGCATCCACCATGGGCTGATCGACCAGCGCCGGTTCGGAGCGAAACCCGGTGCCGCCATCCAATTCGTAGCGCAGCCACAACAGCACCACCTGCCCGTCCAGCGCCGCGATCAACTCCGACATGCGGTCCAGCCAGCTGCGCTGCAATTGATCGCGCACCCGTGCAAATCGCTGTTCGCAAACCTCCTGCAGGCTGCACAGCAGGTGCTTGTTAAAGTGGAACTCAGTGAAATCCACCTCTGGATACAGCGTCTTCAGGGCGGGCTGCGCCTGCAGGAAACGATCATTGCGGCGCGGATGCACCCGGTAATAGGGGTTGGATATATTCTGCGCGCCCAGCATTTGCAGCACGCACAGCTCCGCCTCCTGCGCGATCCCGATCAGCGTCTTGTCGTGGACGAAACTGTCGAGCCCGGCGTTCACACTGCCAAGGTTGATACAATTCACCCCGAGTTGCGCTTGCAACGAATCGACAAACGGAAATTCAACGAAGCGCCCATAGACTTCGGTTCCACCGAGAATGGCGACATACGGCGCGTCCAGGGTCCGTTCAGGCCCCCGAACCAACAGCCGAGATTGACCATATCTGCACGGTTCCCCCGAAAGCGCCCCCGCGCTTTTGAGTTCATAGCTCATTTCACCACCACTTTTTCACCCAAGACTCACCTTGGGGCGGAACAGTTGCAATTTCCCTAAACTGCAAATTTGCCTCAAATCCGCCGCGGTCGGGCTTGTACCCCCCCACGCGCCACACGTATGGTTGCGGCAGATATTTCAGGAGCCTGAGGCATGAAAATTCAGAAGGTCGGCGTGATCGGCGCCGGACAGATGGGCAACGGTATTGCGCATGTCATGGCGCTGGCCGGATATGACGTTGTGCTCAACGATGTCAGCCAGCAGGCGCTGGACAGCGCGGTGAGCCTGATCCACAAGAACATGGCCCGCCAGGTCAGCAAGGGAAAGATCGCCGAAGAGGTCATGACCGCCGCACTGGCCCGGATCACACCGTCGCTGTCATTGGCCGATGTCGGCGCCACGGATCTGGTGATCGAAGCCGCCACCGAGCGCGAGACCGTGAAGCAGGCGATCTTTGAAGACCTGCTGCCGCATCTGAAACCGCATACGATCCTGACTTCAAACACCTCGTCGATCTCGATCACGCGACTGGCCAGCCGGACCGACCGCCCCGAGCGTTTCATGGGGTTCCATTTCATGAACCCAGTGCCGGTGATGCAGCTGGTTGAGCTGATCCGTGGTATCGCGACGGACGAAGAAACCTTTGCCGCCTGCCAGGAAGTGGTTGCGCGGTTGGGCAAGACCTCGGCCAGCGCCGAGGATTTCCCCGCTTTCATCGTCAACCGGATCCTGATGCCGATGATCAACGAGGCGGTCTATACGCTGTACGAGGGTGTTGGTTCGGTCAAATCCATCGACGAATCGATGAAGCTGGGTGCCAATCATCCGATGGGACCGCTGGAGCTGGCGGATTTTATCGGCTTGGACACCTGCCTTGCGATCATGAACGTGTTGCACGACGGGTTGGCGGACACCAAATATCGCCCCTGCCCGCTGCTGACCAAATACGTCGAGGCCGGATGGTTGGGCCGCAAGACCCGGCGTGGCTTTTATGACTACCGCGGCGAAACCCCGGTGCCGACGCGCTGATCTGACACGGCAGGAGGGGGCCAGCTCCCTCTTGGCCGGTCGGCCAATTCACCCCCCGGGGTATGTCCGAACAGAGGATATAACGAGGCGGATCAGCCTTGTTTGCCAAGGCTCAGCGTATGCTCGCGCAGCCAGGCCATGAAGCCACGCGGATCGCTGTGCAGCCGTTCCATCTGCGCGTCGGTCAGCGGCTTACCCACAATCGGCGCCTGCGGCTTGTTGCAGGAGCGCACGATTTCATGCAGCAGCAGCCCCTGACGCAAGATCGGCGAGATCCGGCAGGCAATCTGATACCAGCGCGAGTTATGGCCGGGGAAATAGATCGGCACCACCCGGGCGCCGGAGCGGCGGATCAGCTGCGCGGTAAAGACGTTCCATTCGCGCTCCACGGGCTCTCCGAACCAGCTGTCCGAGGACATCACGACGCCAGAGGGAAACAGCGCGACGGCACCGCCCTCCTTGAGAAACGCCATCGTCTTGGCACGCATCTCGACCATCTTGCGCTGCGCCTCGGGGTCATGCGGGAACGGGACCGGGATCATGAAGGAGGTCGCAGCCTCATCCAAACCGGTCAGAACAGACCGGGTCAGGATCCGGTAATCGAGGCGGCGGCGGCCGATGAGATCGGCAAAGATCATGCCATCGACCATCCCATGCGGGTGGTTGGCGACAATCACCACCGGGCCGTCCTGGGGGATGCTGTCGATCTGAGCCTGCGGGGTTTGCAGCTCGATCCCCATGAT
Source organism: Leisingera sp. SA32 (assembly GCF_056033425.1). Classification (NCBI taxonomy): domain Bacteria; kingdom Pseudomonadati; phylum Pseudomonadota; class Alphaproteobacteria; order Rhodobacterales; family Roseobacteraceae; genus Leisingera; species Leisingera sp. SA32. Next base: position 36,524 of record NZ_JBVYHB010000007.1, read on the forward strand.
GTCGAGCGCACCGCGCCAGAACTTCTGGCCGCGGTATTCGGCGTTCTGCTTCTCGAATTTGCTGACCATGCGCAGGATCGACAGCTTGCCGGTACACCACTCGATGGTCTTGATCGCCAGTGCAGTCCAGCGGTCGTCAAAGGAGTTGGCGTAGGTCAGGGTGCGGCGGTCGTAGACCTCCCCTGTCTGTCCAGTTGCCTCCGGCGCGGCGCCGGTGTTCCTGTCGTGTGCGGTATCCGCCAAAGTGCCTATTCCTGTTACGCTGCCGAGGCGGGCCTAGTAGCCCTCGCCGAACCTGTCGGCAACCAGTGCCTCCAGCGCATGTGCCAGCGCGTCAGCATCGGGCCCCGAGGTTTCGACGTCAATAGTCGTTCCTTTCGAGGCTGCCAACATCAAAAGGCCCATGATGCTGTCGCCAGAGGCGGACATCCCGTCCTTGATGACCTCAGCGGTGGCATCGAATCCTTCGACGACCTCCACCAGTTTGGCCGAAGCGCGGGCATGGAGCCCTTTTTCGTTGATGATTTTCAGCGTCTTCAGAGCCATTTTAATGTGCCTGCTCTCCGTCAGGATTTACGTTTTGCGCGTTAATATACTTGCGCCCGGCCTCCATGGCCTGGCGGACCGCATCGGCAACCGGAAGGTGGCGGGATTTTGCCAGTTTGATCAGCATCGGCAAGTTGGCCCCATAAAGAATGCGACGGTTCGCCGGCGCGCAGGCCTTGAGGCTGAGATTGGACGGGGAGCCGCCGAACAGGTCGGTCACCACCACCACGCCATCGCCGTTATCCACCTCATTGGCCGCGGCACAGATCTCGCCCTGCTTGCCGCCCCGGTCATCGTCCGGACCGATAGATACCGCCAACAGGCTTGGCTGCGGACCCACAACGTGTTCCACCGCAGCGAGATACTCTCTCGCCAACCCGCCATGTGCTACGATAACGATCCCGATCAACCCGGCCTCTCACTTCTATGCTGGCCTTGCAGCTCGCGGTGCCTAATTGACACTTGCAGGCCATCCTCCGCAAGGGCCTTCGCCAGTGTTTCCGCCATCGTCACCGACCTGTGCTGCCCGCCTGTACACCCAAAGGCGATGGAGAGGTGGGACTTACCCTCTTCGCGGTAGGCAGGCAGCAGCAACCGGGTCAGATCCAGCACCCGCGAGAAGAACGGCTGGAACCGGGCGTCTGCGCGGACATAGTCTTGAACGGCCGCATCGGTTCCGTTCAGCTGGCGCAGCTGCGGCTGCCAGTAGGGGTTGACCAGAAAGCGGCAGTCGAACACCATGTCGATGCCTTGCGGCATCCCGCGTTTATAAGAAAAGCTTTGCACCGACAGCGCCAGGGCACGTCCTTCCGGGGCAAACCAGCGTTCGATCTCCGCCTTCAGCTGGTGGACGTTCATGGCCGAGGTATCGAGCAAAATGTCGGCCCGGTCGCGGATTGGCGCCATCAGGTCCAGCTCGCGGCGCACGCCTTGGGCGGGCGATTCTGCGGGCGCCAGCGGGTGACGACGGCGAGTTTCGGAATAGCGGCGCAGCAACACGTCTGGCTGGGAGTCCAGATACAGCACCGTCAGCTCAATCTCGCGGCGGGCGGCCAGCATGTCGATCACGTCCAGCAGCGCCCGCGGCGAAAAATCGCGGTTGCGGCTGTCCAGACCCAGTGCCATCGGACGCGGCTCGGCCGCCACGTCGATCAACCCCGGCAACAGCCGCAGCGGCAAGTTGTCTATCGCCTCGAAGCCAAGGTCTTCCAGCACGTTGATCGCCGTGGTCCGCCCGGCGCCCGACGGGCCGGTCACCAGAACGGCAGGCACCGCCTTGGGGCTATTGTCAGGCATCAGGGTCCAATGCTCCGCATCTGAGAAACTGCATCAGCGCAGGTGCAAAATGGGGCCCGTCAACACGTTTCACAAGGGGCAACACCTGGCCCAGGAGCCGGGTGGTGTGCCGGTGGGGCAGCCGCTCGGTCTCTGTTTGGTCAAGATCGGCCAGAGCCATGATCGGGACCGGGCTGCGGATCTGGGCCTTTAGCAGGCCGACATAGCGCGCCTCTATCAGGCCCCGGATCGGCTCCGGCGCCTGGCCGATGACCTGCCCATCCAATAGTTGCAGAAGCACCCGGTCATCCGCCACCAGCTGCGCGCCATAGGCCATCAGCTGCAGCGCTAGCGCCGATTTGCCCCGGCCAGATGCGCCGGTGATCAACAGCCCCCGCCCCTCCAGCGCGATGCAGGACGCATGCAGGATGAGACTGGAGGGAGCGGACACGGCTTACACCGGCAGACCGACCACAAACCGCGCTCCCAGCGGTTCCGAGGTGACATCCGCTTCCGTCGGGCGGATGTTTTCGGCCCAGATCACCCCGCCGTGCGCCTCGACGATCTGCTTGGAGATCGCCAGACCAAGACCGGAGTTATTGCCAAAATGTTCCACCGGGCGCTGCGAGTAAAAGCGTTTGAAGATCTTGGACAGCGCCTGGTCCGGGATGCCGGGACCGGTGTCCTCGACAACCACCAGCACCCGGTTCGCCCGGCGGCGCGCCCAGACGCGGATGGCGTCGCCCTCCTCACAAAAGGAGATCGCGTTGGTGATCAGATTGACAAAGACCTGCGCCAGCCGCGCCTCCAGCCCCTGAATCGGAACAGGCTGCCCCGGCAAATCGGTGATATAGTCGATCCCCTTGGCCCGGGCGTCTTCGCCGAGGTACTGGTTCAAGTTGCCCAGCATCGTCAGCAGGTCGAACTCCTCTTCGTCCTCCTTGACCAGTTCGGCATCCAGGCGCGAGGCGTTGGAAATGTCGCTGACCAGGCGATCGAGACGGCGCACGTCATGTTCAATCACATCCATCAACTTTTGCCGCTGGTCATCGCGTTTGACCATGCGCAGGGTGCCGACGGCCGATTGCAGGCTGGCCAGCGGGTTCTTGATCTCATGTGCAACATCGGCGGCGAATTGTTCGTTGCTGTCGATGCGGGTATAGAGCGCCTTGACCATGCCGCGCAGCGCGCGGCTCAGGCGGCCGATTTCATCCGGGCGGCCAGACAGGTCGGGGATGCGGATGCGCCCCGGATTCGACTGTTTGCTGCCGCGGTCGCGACCGATCTCCGCGGCTTCGGCCAGATCGGCCAGCGGATTGGCAATGGTTGACGCCAGCACCAGGCTGAGCCCGACAGAGACCAGCAGCGCCACAATGAACATCTGCAACACCCGTTCCTGCTCGGCGCGCACCAGGGCGTCCACTTCGCCGGTGGGGGAGGTCAAGGCGATCACACCCACGGGATTGCCGTTGTGCACGATCGGGGTTGCGGCCGAGATCACCCGCGCACCGCTGGTGTCGGCCAGGGTTTCCACGCCGGTACCGCCGCTCAACGCCCTGTCCACCAAGCCCGCCAGCCGGGTTTCCAGCGCCGGTGTGCTGGCGTCGGGTGCCGGTGCGGACCCGCCCTCGGCAAGACCCCACACGGCGGCCAGAGCATCGCTGATAAATGTCCGCTGCGGGCCGCTGTCGTTCAACACGTTCAGCGCGTCGCTGCGGTCCACGCCCTTGATGTTGGAGATCAGATTGCCGGTGGTGTCGAATACAAAGGCCTCAACCCCGCCGCGCAGGCTGACCCGCGCCAGGGTGTCCTCGACCTGAATGCCGTCGCCCGCGGCAAAGCTGACGGCGCCTGCGGCGGGCAACTCTGCCTCAAAGACATCTGCAACCAGCATCGCCTCTGACACCAGGGTGCCCGCGCGCTGCAAAACCAGGCTCTGGCGCGACGAATTCAGATACAGAATACCGCTGACCAGAATGATTAGCGCGATCAGGTTAAAAGTGATGATCTTGCGGGTCAGTGGTGAGCCCTTGAGCGAAAGCAACCCACGCCGCGCCCGTTTGACCCGCATCTCCTGCGTGACGGTCTGCTCAGGGCTGACCCAGTCCTCGCCAAGAACAACGTCACCGTCCTGCTGGCGATGGGTTAAACTGGTATCGCGCATGCGCGCCTCTCCTCCGGCAGGGGGCAAGCTGCCCCGCTCAATCGTCCTGCGGGCGCACCCGGCCTGCGCAACCGTGCTGCCTACTCTTCATTATAACGGTAACCGATTCCGTAAAGGGTTTCGATTGCCGCAAAGTCCGAATCCGCGCTGCGCATCTTCTTGCGCAGCCGCTTGATGTGGCTGTCGATGGTGCGGTCGTCGACATAGACCTGGTCATCATAGGCCACATCCATCAGCTGGTCGCGGCTTTTCACAAATCCGGGTCGCTGGGCCAAAGCCTGCAACAGCAGGAATTCGGTAACCGTCAGCGACACATCCTTGCCCTTCCAGGTGACCGCGTGGCGCAGCGGATCCATGCGGAGGTTGCCGCGCTCCATGACCTTGGCCTCCGGGCTGGCCGTTCCGGCCTCATCGGCGCCAAGCGCCTCCTGACGGCGCAGCAGCGCCCGGATGCGTTCGACCAACAGCCGCTGGGAGAACGGTTTCTTCACATAGTCATCCGCGCCCATGCGCAGGCCCAGGACCTCGTCGATCTCATCGTCCTTGGAGGTCAGAAAGATCACCGGCATCTGGGTTTTCTGGCGCAGCCGCTGCAACAGGTCCATGCCATCCATGCGCGGCATCTTGATGTCCAGCACCGCCATATCGGGCAGCTTCTTGTTGAAAGCGTCCAGCGCCGCCTGACCATCGTTATAGGTTTCGACCTCAAAGCCCTCGGCTTCGAGCGTCATGGAAACCGATGTCAGGATGTTCCTGTCATCGTCAACCAAAGCAATCTTCGACATGTGAATTGCCCCTAATCTGCTCTGTACTGTTCAGTTTTTAGCACTCTCATCGCCCTTCTGTGGCGGCGAATCAATCCAATTCGACGAATCGGGCCCATCTTTGGACACAATTGGGACAAAAATACCTTAGTATCTGCTGAACCGAATGGCGGTTTTGCCTCGCACAAACAATGGTTGCGCTAAACATCAACTTGGTGGCGCTAACTGCCGGATGCCACCCTGTTCAGCCCCCAAAAGCCCATGTTAAGACCGCGCCACCGGCATCCTCGCCGTTTTCTATTGCCCCAGGGCGCAGCCGCGCTGATCGCGTGAACCCTGCGCCGCCACAGGAGAAAAACGCATGACATCTGGACGGGTTAACCCGCAATTCCGCCTCGAAGATCAGGGCATCGAGGGTCTGGGCAATGTCTATTACAACTTCATGGAGCCGGCGCTGATCGAAGCTGCGCTGAAGCGCGGCGAAGGTACGCTGGGCAATGGCGGCGCCTTCCTTGTGACCACCGGCAAGTTCACCGGCCGTTCGCCCAAGGACAAGCATGTCGTGAAAACCGACAGCGTTCGCGACACCATCTGGTGGGACAACAACGCCGCGATGAGCCCCGAGGGTTTTGATGCGCTGCACGCCGACATGCTGGAACACATGAAGGGCAAGGATTACTATGTTCAGGATCTGGTCGGCGGTGCCGACCCGGCACATGCGATCAATGTGCGCATGGTGACCGAACTGGCCTGGCACAACCTGTTCATCCGCACCATGCTGCGTCGCCCCGACCGCGAAGATCTGGATGACTTTATCGCGGACTTCACCGTCATCAACTGCCCCAGCTTCCAGGCTGATCCGCAGAAACACGACTGCCGGTCCGAAACCATCATCGCGATGAACTTCGACAAGAAGATGATCCTGATCGGCGGCACCGAATACGCGGGCGAAAACAAGAAATCTGTGTTCACCCTGCTGAACTACCTGCTGCCGGAAAAAGGCATCATGCCGATGCACTGCTCCGCCAACCACGCCAAGGGCAACCCGGTCGATACCGCCGTGTTCTTTGGCCTGTCGGGCACCGGCAAGACCACCCTGTCGGCAGACCCCGACCGGGTCCTGATCGGCGATGACGAACATGGCTGGGCCGACAACGGCACCTTCAACTTTGAGGGTGGCTGCTACGCCAAGACCATCAACCTGAATGCCGAGGCTGAGCCGGAAATCTATGCCACCACGTCGAAATTCGGCACCGTGATCGAGAACATGATCTTCGATCCGGAAACCAAGGAACTGGATTTCAACGACGACAGCCTGACCGCCAACATGCGCTGCGCCTACCCGCTGCACTATATCTCGAACGCGTCCGAAAGTGCCCGCGGCGGCCACCCCAAGAACATCATCATGCTGACCTGCGATGCCTTCGGCGTGCTGCCGCCGATCGCGCGACTGACGCCTGCGCAGGCGATGTATCACTTCCTGTCTGGCTTCACCTCCAAGGTGGCCGGCACCGAACGCGGCGTGACCGAGCCGGAGCCGACCTTCTCGACCTGTTTTGGCGCCCCCTTCATGCCACGGCGGCCCGAAGTCTACGGCAATCTGCTGCGTGAAAAGATCGCCCAGCACGGCGCCACCTGCTGGCTGGTCAACACCGGCTGGACCGGCGGCGCCTATGGTGTCGGCAGCCGGATGCCGATCAAGGCCACCCGCGCACTGCTGACCGCAGCGCTGGACGGCTCGCTGGCGGAGGCGGAGTTCCGCAAGGACAGCAACTTTGGCTTTGACGTGCCTGTCACCGTTCCCGGCGTGGCCGAAGTGCTGCTGGACCCGCGCCGCACCTGGGACGATCAGGAGGCCTATGACCGCCAGGCGGCCAAGCTGGTGCAGATGTTCTCGGACAACTTCGGCCAGTACCTGCCCTATATCGACGACGACGTGAAAGCCGCCGCCATCGGCTGAACCGCCGCGCCAAAACGACCAACAAAAAGCCCCGGCTGCAACGCCGGGGCTTTTTTCATATTCGCCGGACCGCGGGAAGCCTACAGCGCGCCGCTGATCATGTCGCGGACCTTGACCGCATAGCGGTCTGTCATGCCCGACACGAAATCCGCCAGCGAATGCATCGCGCTGCTGGCATCCGTGACGTCGCGCAGGTCAAGATCGACAGCGCGGACCAGCTGCGCCCAATGCGGATGCGCGCGCCCAAACCGCGCCTGATCCCAGCCGCAGGCCGCAAGATCTGTATAGAGCGCATGGAAGTGGTCCAGGATACGGTGCAGCACCTGGCGTCCGGCGACTTCCAGTTCCGTCTTGCGACGGGCGGCAAAGATGCGCTCTTCCGACAGGCGCTGCAATTCGGCAAAAGCGTCCGCCTTGACGGAGGCGCCGATCAGGTCGCCGTCGAAGTCACCGCACATGATGGCATCGTAATTGTCCAGAAATGCCTCCACCGCGGTACTGGTGGCAGCACCGATGGCCAGAGCCCGCAGCAGGGCGACCCGCTCCGCCAGTGGCATCGTGGCGTCTTCCTCGCGGTTGCGCTTGCCGGTGATGTCCTCCAGCACCGCCGCCACGTCGGCGCGGTCCAGATCGCCAACCGCGCCCGCGTCTTCGATATCCATGATCCGATAGCAAATGTCGTCCGCGGCCTCGACCAGGAAGGCCAGCGGGTGACGGCGGTACCAGCCCGCCGCCTCGCGCAGCATGCCGGTGGCGGCGCAGATTTCCTCCAGCAGCGCGGTGTCGACACTGAACACGCCGAATTTCTTCAATCCCGCATAGGGAGCGGGGCCATCCGCGCAGACCATGTCGCGTGTCCGCCGGGTACAGGGATACTTCAGGAAGCCCCCCAGCGTTGCATAGCTCAACCGCATGCCGCCCGCACGTCGCGCCATTTCCAGCCGTCCGGCGATGCGCAACCCTTGGGCATTGCCCTCGAAATGCGCAAACTCCGCCTGCCGTTCCACCGGGACCTCAGCCGCCAGCCCGGCCCCTGCGCGAAACTGCGCCGCAAACCAGCCGCCGATGCTGTCCTCGCCGGAGTGGCCAAATGGCGGGTTGCCGATGTCATGCAGCAGGCAGGCCGCCTGCACGTGGCCCGCAATGCGCTGGACCTGATCCGGGCTGATCCGCCCCGCCTCCAGCAACGCGTGGCCGACACCGGCCCCCAGCGAGCGGCCAACACTGCAGGTTTCCATGCTATGGATCATCCGGTGATGCACGTGATCATGGCTGTAGAGCGGATGCACCTGGGTCTTTTGTGCCAACCGTCGAAACGGCTCGGAAAACAGGATGCGGTCGTAATCCTGCAAATAGGCCTCCCGGCCCGGCGCCTCGGGATAGTCGGGCCGACACAGCCGCCCCGGATTCAGCAGCCTGTTCCACTCCATCGCCATGTGCCTGCTCCTATGCAAATCCTGCAGCGGTTAAACGAGAGGCGGCGGCGAAATGCAAATGCTTCAACGCAGGCGGCGGTCCACCCCGCCCGGCAGCGCCGTGGTATCCTATCCGGCACCCCCACCCGAGACAGGCACACCCGTCACATCATCAGCCCTCGCCGCAGCAGATTGATTCCGGCAACCAGCAGCACGACCAGCGTCGCGCGGCGAAACATGGCCTGGTCGATGCGGTCATGCAGCCGCCCGCCCAGCCACATGCCGACCACCGCCGGGACGATCATTGCCAGCGAAAACGGCGCCGTCTCGGCCCGCATCACGCCAGACCCCAGATGCGCCACCAGAAGCGCCACTGCGCCCAGCCCGTAGATCACACCCTGGACCCGGATCTGCTCTGTCTTTTCGGTTCCCAGCGCCGTCAGATAGGCCACCGTCGGCGGCCCCCAAACCCCGGATACACCGCCGATCAGACCGGCAATTCCGCCCACCACAGCCTCGCTGCGGCGGCCGGGATTGGAAATTGTCAGCACCCGCCCCATAAGCTGCATCGCAGCAAAGACGGTGACCGGCAGACCGATGATCAGCAGCATCACCTGCTGGGGCAGCACCCGAACCAGCTGGGCGCTGCACAGCAGGCAGACCAGACCAATCAACAGGAAAACCCGGAACTTGCGCACCGAGTCCAGCGCCGCCGACAGCCCCTGCCGCAGTGCCTGCATGCCATTGGTGATCAAGGTTGGCAGAATCAGCCCCGCCAACGCCAGCTCCGGCGACAAAAACATGCTGAGACCGGACACAAAGATCATCGGCATGGCAAATCCCACCATGCCCTTGATGGTGCCTGCCAGCAGGGCGATCCCCGCGGCCGTGGCCAGCTCTGCCGGGGAGAGAAGTGACAACAACGCATTCATGCCAGTGCTCTAGCATATCCTGCGCGTGCTGCACGCGCAAAATGCACGCGCAATTTTTGGTCTGATGCAAGGTGTATATGAGCATTTTTGTTGCGCTGCACCTGCAAAGTGTTTTACCACCAAGCAAGCGGAAAAGGATCTGATTCATGGCCCACGACGGACAGGACTTGCATATGAAACCGACACTCATCCCCGACCTGCTGGAGCTGACGGCCGCGGCACTGGCGCCGTTGGACCAGCTGTTGGAGACCGCCCGCGCCGCGGTGCGCGCGCAGGTCAGCGAAGGGGGGCGTGTCTCGGGCCGCCTGATCGAGGAAAACCAGACCGCCGCGCATGGGCTGTCGTGGCTGGCAACCTATGTCTACAGCTTGCGGCAAATGCAGAAATGGGCCGAGAAGCTGGAGGCCGAAAGCAAGTTCGGCGAGCTGGAGCAATTGATCCATCAGATCGGCTTTGGCGAATACCTGTGGCAGGTCTATGGCGGCATCCAGATGAACCAGGGCGAGATCGTGCGCCTGCAGGATCTGGGGTTGGGCCAGGACGACCAGCGCGCGCTGATGGCGCCCGCGGTGATGACGCTGTGTAAGCAGGGCAACACCCAGGCCGCGCGGACCCGGCTGGTGGCGCTAATGGAGCAACAGGCCGGCACCACCATGTTCGGCGCATCCGGGCTGGACGAAGAACAGGAGATGATCCGCGACCAGTTCCGTCGCTACGCGGTGGAAAAGGTCGAGCCCTACGCACATGACTGGCACCTTCGGGACGAGCTGATTCCGTTGGAAGTGATCGAAGAGCTAGCCGACATGGGAGTCTTCGGCCTGACCATCCCGGAAGAGTACGGCGGCTTTGGCTTGTCCAAGGCGTCGATGGTGGTTGTGTCCGAGGAGCTGTCGCGCGGCTACATTGGCGTCGGCAGCCTGGGCACCCGCTCCGAAATCGCAGCGGAGTTGATCCTCTGCGGCGGCACCGAAGAGCAGAAGACAAGCTGGCTTCCTCGGCTCGCCAGCGCCGAAATCCTCCCCACCGCCGTGTTCACTGAACCGAATACCGGCTCTGACCTGGGCAGTTTGCGCACCCGCGCGGTCAAGGATGACAAGGGTGATTACCGCATTACCGGCAACAAGACGTGGATCACCCACGCCGCCCGCACCCATGTGATGACCCTGCTGGCGCGCACCGACCCCGACAGCACCGACCACCGCGGGTTGTCGATGTTCCTCGCGGAAAAGACTCCCGGAACGGACGAGGACCCGTTCCCCACCGCAGGCATGACCGGCGGCGAGATCGAGGTACTGGGCTACCGCGGCATGAAGGAATACGAGCTGGGTTTCGACAAATTCCAGGTAAAACAGGGGAATCTTCTGGGCGGCGAGGAAGGCAAGGGCTTCAAACAATTGATGGAAACCTTCGAATCTGCCCGCATTCAGACCGCCGCCCGCGCCATTGGCGTCGCGCAATCGGCGCTGGATCTCGCCATGCAATACGCGCAGGAACGTAAGCAGTTCGGCAAGTCTCTGATCCATTTCCCGCGGGTTTCCGGCAAACTGGCGATGATGGCGGTCGAGATCATGATCGCCCGCCAGCTGACCTATTTCTCGGCGTGGGAGAAAGACCACGGCCATCGCTGCGATCTGGAGGCTGGTATGGCCAAACTTCTGGGCGCCCGCGTTGCCTGGGCGGCAGCGGACAACGGGTTGCAGATCCATGGCGGCAATGGCTTCGCGATGGAGTACAAGATCTCGCGGGTGCTCTGCGATGCGCGGATCCTCAACATTTTTGAGGGCGCGGCCGAAATCCAGGCCCAAGTGATCGCCCGTCGCCTGTTGGGTTGACCCCCTTCGGGTTCGGTAGCGCAAAGGACTGCGCCGCGCCTTGCGCGGCGCCCGGCCCAACCGGCGCAAGGCATTTCAATGCCGCCCGAGCCGGACGGGAGCCCAGCTCTTTCTCCTGTCCGAGACCGCCCGCAGCGATCACGCGACCGGCGTTGCAATTCAGCTTCTCGCTGCGCAGAGTGACAGATTGCCAATCTCGGAGACACCAATGAAACGCCTGAGGCGACTGCGCTCGCTCCTGCTGTTGCTCGCAACGGCCTGCACCGGCGACGAGACTGTCTGGGCCTATGGCGGCGCTGACACGCTCTGGCAGCTGCACAGCATCGACGGCGAGAACAATGTGACTGCGGCCAGCCTGACCTTCCCGAAGCCGGGTGCGCTCGCGGGAAAGATCGCCTGCCTCAGCTATCGCGGCGCGCAGACAGCCCCCTACCCGTGGTTCAGCGCCGAACGGCTGGCCGTAACCCCAGAGGCCTGTGCAGGTCGCGCGGCAGAAACCGCGTTTGTGCGGGCACTGCAGGACATGACCCAGGTGGAGGTTGCAGGAAGCGTGCTCATCCTCAGCAATGACGACGGCCGCGAAATGCTGTTTAAATCCGACGGCTGAGCAAATCGATAAACCGCCCGCGCGCATCCGGCAGCGGCTGGTTGCCCAGAGCGGGTGCCAAATACGCCTCAAGGAAATGGCCCGTGGTGCGCAGCGCCTGCACGATATCGGCGGTCTCCGCTGCGCCCTCGCCGCGCATCACCGGCGGCAGTGGCAGCAGACGATCGGCCCATTCCCCGGCGCCTTCACGTGAAACAGCGCGGCCTGTGCGGGGCGACACGTAGGCCAACCCGGTCTGCGCGCCGGTGACTGCACAGGTAGACAGATCCAGAGCAAAGCCCATGTCCTCCAGCAGGGCTATCTCCCAGCGCAAATAGGCCAGTGGCCAGAGATCCTCGTTCCCAAGCAAGTCCAACAGCTGTTCACTGCGGCGGTACAGATCCGGATAGGGTTGGCGTTCAGGCAGACAGAATGCCAACAGCGCGGTCACGACATTCAGCCCTGCCAGCGAAACGCGCCCTGAAAGCGCCGCCGCCGCCCGGCTGCGCAACGGTTCGGCATGGTAGCTGCCCAGATGATCCTCCAACCGCGCGCGCCAGCTGAGATCCAGCTGGGCACCTGGCTGAAGCACCGGTGCCATCTTGCGCCCGGCGCCACCGCGCACCACGCCGGAGTGGCGTCCATGGCTTTCGGTGAACACGTCAATGATCGCGGCATGCTCACCATGGCGGCGCATGGACAGCAATATTCCCTGATCCCGCCACTCCACCGGAGCCCCCCCTGTTGATCACACTTTTTCTGGCCGTCCCAGCAGAGCCGATTGCGGCGCGGCCCGCAAGCGATGCGCTTACTCCAGGCCCGGTTCATCCAGCAGATGCCGCCCTGCCCGGTCCTCAACCTCGACCACCCAGAGGTCCGGATCGAAATCTCGCTGACGGCGGATCGAGGCATCGACGTCGCCCTCCGCACCAGCGGCCAGCTCACCCCACGTGCGGGTGCCATTCATCAGGTCATAGGTGCGGTGAAACGCACGGGCCTGCCCGTCCAGCGTGTTCAGCTTCACCAGAACCGCGCCGGCGGTGTCGTCGCCATGCGACGTGACAAAGGCCGGGATGTCCTGAAACCGCAGCCTGGCCAGATAGGCATCCACCCAGAAGCGGGCGGTGAGGCGGGTCATGCCGCGCCTTGGCGCGTGCCGGCGGGCATGGGTGCCTCCGGCGGGAGTATTTCCGAAAAGGTGAAAGACATCCTGACGTCAGTTTCCATCTTTGAAGTCGAGGCCCATCTCGGAATACCGCTCGGCCTCTTCCAGCCAGTTTGGGCGCACCTTGACCTGCAAGAACAGATGCACGCGGCGGCCCAGGAATTCCTCCAACTCGATGCGGGCAGCCTGGGAGACCGCCTTGATCGTTTCACCGCGCTTGCCCAGCACAATGCCCTTGTGACCGTCGCGCTGCACATAGATCAGCTGGTCGATGCGGGCGGAGCCATCCTTGCGCTCTTCCCATTTCTCGGTCTCGACCGTCAGCTGGTAGGGCAGCTCCTGATGTAGGCGCAGGGTCAGTTTCTCGCGAGTCATTTCGGCCGCGATCATCCGCATCGGCAGATCGGCGATCTGATCTTCGGGGTAAAGCCATGGACCTTCGGGTAGCCGGTTTGCCAGCCACTGGCGCAGATCATCCACACCATGCCCACGTTCTGCCGAAATCATGAAGGTTTCGGCGAAGGTGTAACGGCTGTTCAGCTCTTGCGTAAGACCCAGAAGTCTTTCGGACTGCACCCGGTCAATCTTGTTGATCGCCAGGGCCACGGTGCGGCCCGCACCGATCTCCGCCAGGCCCTCAAGGATCTTCTCCACGCCTTCAGTGATACCGCGGTGGGCTTCGACCATCAGCACGACGACATCCGCGTCGGCAGCGCCGCCCCAGGCGGCGGCGACCATGGCGCGGTCCAGGCGGCGGCGCGGTTTGAACAGGCCGGGGGTGTCGACAAAGACGATCTGTGCGTCGCCCTCCATCGCCACGCCGCGAATCCGAGCGCGGGTGGTCTGCACCTTGTGGGTCACGATGGACACCTTGGCCCCGACCATGCGGTTCAGAAGGGTCGACTTGCCCGCGTTGGGCTCTCCGATCAGGGCAACGAATCCGGCGCGTGTGGTCATGGGTACTGGTCCTGTTTGCAGAGCAGACCCCCTACAGGATTTTACCCACAGGGGCCAGAGGCGTTTTCTGCCTCCGGTGCTGCCTACAGTCACATAAACTTGCCCTATGTCAAAGACCTGTGGCAGACCCCATGGCACAAGCACAGCGCCGCGCCAGCCTCGCCCGCCAGGCCCTTCACTTCAGCCGCCCTTATGAGAGGTATTCCCGATGAACCGCCGCGACTTCCTGCTGGGCAGCGCCGCCATGACCGGGCTGGCGGGGGGCGCCTCCCTGATCGATGCCGCCGCGGCCGCCGCAACGGAGCTGGCGATCCAGCCCGCCAGCTTCCTTTTTCGTGACCAGCCAACGCAGGGCATGGTCAGCCTGTCGCCGGATGCGCCGCCGCCGGTGATCCGCGGCTGCCAGGGACAGCCGATGCACCTGCGCGTCCGCAACCGGACCCCGGATTACACGGCCATGCACTGGCATGGGCTGCGGATTGCCAATGCGATGGACGGGGTGCCCTATCTGACCCAGATGCCGATCGCCGACGGTGAGACGTTCGACTATCACTTCACCCCGCCGGATGCGGGCACCTACTGGTACCACCCCCATTGCATGACGATGGCCCAGATGGCGCATGGGCTGACCGGGGTCATGGTGATCGACGAGCCTGAAGACCCCGGTTTCGATGGCGACCAGGTCCTGAACCTGCGCGACTTCCGGCTGGATGGCGACGGTGCTTTCCTGCCCTACTACACGGCCCGCGGGGCGGCGCGGGGCGGCACGCTGGGCAACGTACTGACCGCCAACTGGCGTCAGGCGCCAGTCTATGACCAGCCAGCAGGCGGGCTGGTGCGCCTGCGTGTGGTGAACAGCGATACTACCCGCATCTACAAGCTGCACCTCGACACCGCACAGGCCCGCATCATTGCCTGGGACGGCCACCCGGTCGAGCTGGCGCTGCCGCTTCCCTCCCCGGCCGATCCACTGCTGGTCGGTCCTGGCCAGCGGGTGGATTTCGCGCTGCGGATGCCCGACGACGAGGGCCGGACCGTTGCGCTACTGGCCGAACTGCCGGGACGACCCGGCCACGTGATGGCGCAGCTGCGCGCCGTGGGAGGCCCTATGGCACGGGATTTGCGTGATTTGAAGCCGCTGCCGCCCAATCCTGTTTCGCGTCCGGATCTGGCCCGGGCCGAGGTGCATGATTTTGTGTTTGGCTGGACCCCCGAGGGTAGCGCACCGAATGACGGCTATTGCGGCTCTTTGGGCTACAGCTTCTGGTCGATAAACCGCACCCCCTGGGCCGGTGACGCGGCCGAGGGCACCGGGCCGCTGGCCAAGTTGGAGCGGGGCAAGAGCTACATCCTGCGGCTGCGCAACGAATCGCCGAACCTGCACCCGATCCACCTGCACGGGCTGACCTTTGTGCCGATCCGCTCAAACCGGCGGCAGCTGCCGCCGCTGGTGACAGACACACTGCTGCTGCTCAAGGATGAGGTGGTCGAGATCGCGCTGGTGGCCGACAATCCCGGCGACTGGGCGTTTCATTGCCATGTCATTGAACATCAGAAAACCGGGCTTGCCGGTTTCCTGCGCGTGACCTGAGGGATCAGTCCAACCGGTCCAGCAGCGCCTTGGCCGCGGCCTGTTCCGCCTGCCGCTTGGAGCCCGCAGTGGCCTGCGCCTCGGTGCCGTCCTGAAGCCGCGCGGCGATGGTGAAGACCGGCGCATGATCCGGGCCGCTGCGGGACATCTCGACATAGGCGGGCGGCTTCTGGCCGCGGGCCTGCGCCCATTCCTGCAACGATGTCTTGGCATCGCGCGCGTCCGTATCGACCTGGGCAACCCTCTGCCCCCACAGGCGCAGGATCAACTCTGCCGCCGCATCAAACCCGGCGTCCTTGTAGACGGCAGCGATCACCGCCTCCATCGCATCCCCCAACAGGGCTTGTTTACGCCGCCCGCCGGACATCATTTCTGAACGGCCCAGTTTCAGCACCGCGCCAAGGTCGATCTCGCGGGCGACATCGGCGCAGGCCTCCTTGCGCACCAGCGCGTTGAAACGCGGCGCCAGCTGGCCTTCGGTGGCGGTCCTGTCTTCCTCCAGCAGCGCGGTGGCCATCACCAGCCCCAGCACCCTGTCGCCCAGAAACTCCAGCCGCTGGTTGTCCTTGCGGGTGGAAGAGGAAACCGAAGCATGGGTCACCGCCCGTTGCAGCAGCTCCGGGCGGTTGAAGCGGTAACCGATCCGCTCTTCAAACGCGCGCAGTTCCTTAGAGAGTTTCACTGGATCCCCTTGAAGAAACGGTCGCTGCGCCAGGTCCAGAAGAACAGCATGGAACGCCCGGCAGAGGAGAACATGATCCGGTCCGCCCGACCGATCAGATTTTCGAACGGAACAAACCCAACCCCGCCCGCGGACTGCGGCAGGCGGCTGTCCGAAGAGTTGTCACGGTTGTCGCCCATGAAGAAATAATGCCCCTCCGGCACCTGATAGACACCGGTGTGATCCATGCCCTGATTGGTGATGTTCAGCACCACATGCTCGGTGCCGCCAGGCAGTGTTTCAACCTGACGTGATTTCTTGCAGATGGCGCCCTGGCCCACCGGCGCGTTTTCGCAACGCGGCAAGGAGCCTTGCGGACCCTGGCGTTCCATCACTTCCTCGAACTGTCCGGCATCGGCCAACTGGACGGCAGACCCGTTGATGAACAGCACGCCGTTCTTCATCTGGATCTTGTCGCCCGGCAGGCCAACCAGCCGCTTGATGAAATCATTGCCGTTGACCGGATGGCGGAACACCACCACATCGCCGCGCTCTGGCTGATCGCCCAACAACCGGGTGTTGTCGCCATCCAGAAAACCGCAGATGTCCTTGGCGTCGACATTCAACCCGACTGCGGGGATGCGCACGCTGGGACAGGAGGCGTAGGAATAGCCATAGGCCATCTTGTTGACGAACAGGAAGTCCCCGATCAGCAGAGTTTCCTTCATCGAGCCGGAGGGAATCCAGAACGGCTGGAAAAACAGGGTGCGGAAAATACCGGCGATCAGCAGCGCGTAGACAACGGTCTTCACCGTCTCAATGATCGAACTGCTGGCCTTTGTCTTTGCCGTCATCAGGCTCTCCGGGTTGGTACAGGGTCCGGGGCTACATGATCGCCCCGCGGGGGCAAGTCAAGTTCCGCGGGGCGATTCGGCGGTGTCAGGCACTGGAGCGCGGGCCAGCGGGCGCGCCTCGATCACCACGAAGGCCTGCGCCCAGGGGTGATCGTCGGTGAGGGTGACATGGATCACCGCCTCATGACCCGGCGGCGTGATCTCCGCCAGACGCTCAGCTGCCCAGCCGGTCACCTGCATCACCGGCTGCCCCGTTGTCAGGTTGCTGACGGCCATGTCCTTCCAGGCGATGCCCATGCGCAAACCGGTGCCAAGCGCCTTGGAACAGGCCTCCTTGGCGGCCCAACGCTTGGCATAGGTGCCTGCCACATCGCGGCGGCGCTCGGCCTTGCGCTGCTCGACCTCAGTGAACACCCGGTTGCGGAACCGGTCGCCAAACCGGTCCAGCGTCCGCTGGATCCGTTCGATATTGGCAAGATCGGTGCCGACACCCAGGATCATTTCACGCTCCAGGGGGGCTCAGGACAGGAAAAAGCGTGGCCATGTCAGCCCCGCACATCATCCATCAGCCGACGCATCTCCTGCACCGCCGGGGTCAACCCGCGGAAGATCGCCTCGCCGATCAGGAAGTGCCCGATGTTCAGCTCGCGCACCTCGGGGAAGGCCGCGACCGGTTGCACCGTTTCATAGGTCAAGCCATGGCCCGCGTGCACCTCCAGCCCCAGCGAGTGGGCAAAGGCGGACATTTCGCGCAGCGCCTCCAGCTCGCGGTCGCGCGCCTTGAAATCGCCCTCGGCGTGGTGGTCGCAATAGGCGCCAGTGTGCAGCTCGATCACCTCCGCACCGATGCGATGGGCGGCTTCGATCTGTTTTTTGTCAGCTGCGATGAAGATCGACACCCGACAGCCCGCATCGCGCAACGGCGCGATGAAATGGGCCAGGCGGTTTTCTTCGCGTGCCACTTCCAGCCCGCCTTCGGTTGTGCGCTCCTCGCGCTTTTCCGGCACGATACAAACCGCGTGCGGCTTGTGGCGCAGGGCGATTTTCTGCATCTCATCCGTCGCGGCCATCTCAAAGTTGAGCGGCACGCTCAGCGCCGCCATCAGGCCGTCAATGTCAGCATCGGTGATATGGCGGCGGTCTTCGCGCAGATGTGCGGTGATGCCGTCGGCGCCAGCGTCCTCGGCGAGCTTGGCCGCGCGGATCGGATCCGGGTAGGCGCCGCCACGGGCGTTTCGCACAGTGGCCACGTGGTCGATATTCACGCCAAGGCGCAGGGGGATCTGTGTCATGAGAGGTCTCTCATCTGTCTGAAGTCAAAGCAGTTGCGCAAAGATTAGACGCAGGTCGAACGAGGGCAAGAGCGCAGATGATAATGGTACAATCCGCCGCGCACCTCAGCGTTCGGCGGGCACATCGGCGCGCTGTTTGATGGCCTCGAACTTCGCCTTGATCTTGGCCCGCCGACGCTGCTGGTAGACCCGGATCACCGGCAGGCTCAGGTAGTAGCACACCGTCGCGGAGATGATACCGGGGATGAGGCAACCAACCATGTAGGGGTAAAACACCTCGTTGTAGAACAGGTGCAGCCCCTTCCAGTCAGCTGGCTGGTCATGAAACAGCGCAAACAGGTTGTCTTTCAGATCACCGCCGGCAGCCAGGAACTTGCCCACCAGCGATTTGTCGACGTCGGCGTCGAATTCTGTGCCCAGCAGCCAGTGACCCGTCTGCAACGAGGCAACCCCGATCGGCACATAGGTCAGCGGGTTGCCAAAGAACGTGCCACTGAGCGCGGCCAGGATGTTGCCGTTCATCATCCGCGCGATCAACGCGGCAATTACGAAATGAATGCCGTAGAACGGGGTAAAGGTGGTGAATACCCCGGCCCAGATGCCGCGCGCGATGCGTTCGGGAGAGTCAGGCAGGCGCCGCACGCGATGCTTCACGTACAGGAACGCCCGCCCCCAGCCGCCGCGCGGCCAGAGAAAATCCGCCAGCGCCCGCAGGGGCGAACGTCTGTCCCGGCGCCTGAATACCAAAGCTGCGCGTCCTTCCCGGTTTCCGGCTCAGAGTTTCAGCGGCTGCTCATGGGATCAGGCGCTCTTCCGGCCTGTCCCGGAACCGCGCCACCGCGGCAACATCGCTTTCCGCCTCGAGCGTCAGCATCAGCGAGTGCAACTGTTCCACATCCCGCAGCTCCACGTTGACCATAAGCCGGTAAAAGTCTGGTTTCCTGTCAACAAATTCAAGGTCCGAGATATTGGCCTTTTTCTCGCCGATCAACGTGCAAATGCGTCCAAGCACGCCAGCGTCATTGCCGATGGTCAGCTCCAGCGTGACCCCGTACGCCGCGGGGTGGGTGCCGCTGTGCCAATGCACGTCCATCCAGCGCTCGGGCTGGTCTTCAAATTCGCTCAGCCGGTCACAGTCGGCGGCATGCACCACCACGCCGCGGCCGCGGTAGGTGATGCCGATGATGCGCTCGCCCGGCAGCGGCTGGCAACAGGTGCCGCGCTCAAAGCTCTGGCCCGGCTCCAGACCGATCACCGCCCGGCGCGGCGAGATTTCGTCGCCGTCGCCGGTGGTCAGCTCGGGGTAGACCGACTGAACCACGTCATGGGCGGTGAGCACGGCCGCCCCCAGCCGCGCCAGAAGTTCATCGACGCTGCTGACACGCAGCGCGCGGGCGGCGGTTTCCAGTGCCTTGTCGGTGGCTTTCTTGCCGACATGTTCGAAGGCAGAGCGTGCAAGCTCATGCCCCAGTTTCACAAACCGCGCCCGGTCCGCTTCGCGCAGGGCCCGGCGGATGGCAGTACGCGCCTTGCCGGTGGTGGCGATTTCCAGCCAGCTCACCTGCGGCATCTGACCCTCGGCGGTGATCACGTCGACGGACTGGCCGTTGCGCAACCGGGTCCACAGCGGCACCCGGATGCCGTCCACCTTGGCGCCGACGCAGGCATGGCCGATGCGGGTGTGAATGGCATAAGCAAAGTCGATCGGCGTCGCCCCCTTGGGCAGCTTGATCACATCGCCCTTGGGGGTGAAGCAGAACACCTGGTCCGAGTACATCTCGAGCTTCACCGCTTCGAGGAACTCGTCGTGGTCGTCCTCGGCGTCGAATTGTTCGGTCAGCGAGGCAATCCACTTGGCCGGATCAACCGCAAACGGGTTCTCCGAGCGCACGCCGTCGCGGTAGGACCAATGCGCCGCCACCCCGGTTTCGGCCACGTCATGCATCTGCCGGGTGCGGATCTGCACCTCCACCCGCTTACCGTCGCGGCCCGACACGGTAGTATGGATCGAGCGGTAGCCGTTCGATTTCGGCTGACTGATGTAATCCTTGAACCGCCCCGGAACCGCCCGCCAGCGCTGATGAATCGCGCCGAGCGCCCGGTAGGCGTCCTCTTCCGAGGCGGTGATCACCCTGAAGCCATAGATGTCCGACAGCCGCGAGAACCCCTGATCCTTGGCCTGCATCTTGCGCCAGATGGAATAGGGCTTCTTGGCGCGGCCAAAGACCTCTGCTTCGATGCCCGCCTTTTCCAGCTCCAGCCGCATGTCGCCCGTGATCCGATGGATCACATCCCCGGTTTCGCGCTGCAAGGTGACAAAGCGGCGGATGATCGACTGGCGGCCTTCAGGGTTCAACACCCGGAAGGCCAGGTCTTCCAGCTCTTCGCGCATCCACTGCATGCCCATGCGACCCGCCAGCGGCGCATAGATATCCATCGTCTCTCGCGCCTTCTGCGCCTGCTTTTCCGGGCGCATCGCCTTGATGGTGCGCATGTTGTGCAGACGGTCGGCGAGCTTTACCAGGATCACCCGCAGATCCTTGGACATCGCCATGAACAGCTTGCGGAAATTCTCTGCCTGCTTGGTTTCGCGGCTGGACAGTTGCAGGTTGGTCAGCTTGGTGACGCCATCGACCAGCATCGCCACCTCATCACCAAAGCGGCGCGCGACCTCTTCGTAAGAGGCCTTGGTGTCTTCGATGGTGTCATGCAGGAGCGCGGTGATGATCGTTGCATCATCCAGCCGCTGTTCCGTCAGGATTGCA
The DNA here is from genome assembly GCF_056033425.1 of Leisingera sp. SA32. Classification (NCBI taxonomy): domain Bacteria; kingdom Pseudomonadati; phylum Pseudomonadota; class Alphaproteobacteria; order Rhodobacterales; family Roseobacteraceae; genus Leisingera; species Leisingera sp. SA32. The sequence continues at coordinate 57,283 of NZ_JBVYHB010000007.1, forward strand.
GCCACCGCTACGGGATGCGTGAAATAGGGCTCGCCGGAATGGCGGTACTGCCCCTCGTGCATCTGTTCGCCAAAGGCATAGGCCTCAGCAATCCGGCTGACATTGGTCTTGGGATTGTAGTTGCGGACCAGAGCAAGCAGGTCGTCAGAAGAAATCATGTCCGGTCCGCAGCCTCAAATGTGCAGGCGCATGCCTCAGCCCTGGCCCTGGGCCTCCATCAGCGCGCGCAGCAGTTTCTCTTCCGACATGTCATCGTCGGCGGGCTTGTCGTTGTCGGCCCCCATCAGCAGCGCCATGGAATCGTCTTCCGGCTCGTCGACTTCGATCTGGGTCTGGTTGCTTTCGATCAGGCGCTCACGGAGCTCGTCGGCGCTCTGGGTCTCGTCTGCGATTTCACGCAGGGACACCACCGGATTCTTGTCGTTGTCACGCTCCACGGTGATCGCGGCACCTGCCGAAATCTCGCGAGCGCGATGCGCTGCCAGCATCACCAGCTCAAAGCGGTTGGGTACTTTGTCGACGCAATCTTCAACCGTCACGCGGGCCATCAGCGACTCTCCATCTCAATCCGGGTCCAGAGGGCAGACATTTACGCCCAAAGCTTTCTCTTGACAAGGGCGGAAAACGCCGCATGCGGCAGCTACAGTGGCCGCACCTCGGCCAGCGCCTGCTGCGGCAGCTCCGCCAGCATCTGCGATGCGGTTTTCCCCAGCACCGGGTGGCACCAGTGCGGCGCGATATCGCACAGCGGCACCAGCATGAAGGTCCGGTCCTGGATGCGCGGATGCGGCAGTATCAACTGTCCCGGCGCGTCCTGCATCTGCTGATCGAGCGGCAACCCCTGCCAGCGGGCAAAGCCCTCGGCGTTCGGCAGCACCGCACTGTCGCAGTCGATCAGGTCCAGATCCAGAGAGCGCATCCCCCAGCGCTGCTCCCGCACCCGCGCAAACTCCGCCTCGATCTGATGGAGCCTTCGCAGCAGCGCCTCTGCGTCCAAAATGCTGTCCACGGCCACCGCGGCATTCACGTAATCCGGCCCGGCCCCGGCCGGGAAACAGGGCGTGCGAAAGAAACGCGAGATCCGCCGCACCGCAATTTCGCCACCTCTGCCCCCGTGAAGAGCCCGGATTGCCTTCGTCAAAGTGGTCTGCGGCGCATCCGTATCAACCGGCAGGTTGCCGCCCAGCGCGATCAGCGAAGTTTTTCGTTTTTCAGCCACTTTTGACCCTAATTCAGAATGGCACTATACTTGCGGCACATGACAAATAACTTACATTAAGTCTACCTGTTTCGGCAATTTCACTCACTCCCACCCACTCAGCCGAAGCGGATACACTGAGAGGAATTTTTTATGTTTTACAAGGACGAACGGCTTGCGCTGTTCATAGACGGTTCGAATTTGTACGCCGCGGCGAAGGCGCTCGGGTTCGATATCGACTATAAGCTGTTGCGGCAGGAATTCATGCGCCGCGGAAAACTGCTGCGGGCCTTTTATTACACCGCCTTGCTGGAAAACGACGAATACTCCCCGATCCGGCCGCTGGTGGACTGGCTGCACTACAACGGTTTCACCATGGTGACCAAACCGGCCAAGGAATACACCGACAGCATGGGGCGTCGCAAGGTCAAGGGCAACATGGACATCGAACTCACCGTCGACGCGATGGAACTGGCGCCGCGAGTGGATCACATCGTGCTGTTTTCCGGCGATGGCGATTTCCGTCCGCTGATTGCCAGCCTGCAACGGCAGGGGGTCCGGGTTTCCGTGGTCTCGACCATCCGCAGCCAGCCGCCGATGATCTCCGACGACCTGCGCCGCCAGGCCGACAATTTCATCGAGCTGGAAGAGCTGCGCGACGTGATCGGTCGCCCCCCGCGCGAGCAGAGCGAACCACGCCAGGCCAGCGCCGCACACGGCTGATCGCCTGGGCTGCAACCGCCTATGGACCGGCGCCGGATGGGGCGGCGCCTGTGACAGCGGCGGTTATCAGCAAACCACGGCTGCGGCGCGACATCGCCGTCGCCTGTTTCCTTGCCCGACTACCCGTCGCCCACTGGACCTTGCGGCCAGAAGCCCTTACCTCTGGGCGGCAAGGAGACGTCTATGACCAAGCCAGCCCTGACCCTGTATCTTGCTGCGCCGCGCGGCTTTTGTGCCGGCGTCGACCGCGCCATCAAGATTGTCGAAATGGCGATCGAGAAATGGGGCGCGCCAGTCTATGTGCGCCACGAGATCGTTCACAACAAATTCGTCGTCGACAGCCTGCGCGACAAGGGGGCCGTTTTTGTCGAGGAGCTGGATGAATGCCCCGACGACCGGCCCGTGATCTTCTCCGCCCACGGGGTGCCCAAGTCGGTGCCCGCAGCTGCCGAGGCGCGGCAGATGGTCTTTGTCGATGCGACCTGTCCGCTGGTCTCCAAGGTGCATATCGAGGCACAACGACATGCCGAGGCCGGGCTACAGATGATCATGATCGGCCACAAGGGTCACCCGGAAACCATCGGCACCATGGGCCAGCTGCCCGAGGGCGAGGTGCTGCTGGTGGAAACCGTGGACGACGTGGCCACAGTTGCGGTGCGCGACCCCGACCAGTTGGCCTATGTCACCCAGACCACCCTGTCCGTGGATGACACCAAGGACATTGTCGCCGCGCTTGAGGCACGCTTCCCGAACATCATCGGCCCGCACAAGGAAGACATCTGCTATGCCACCACCAACCGCCAGCAGGCGGTGAAGTCGGTAGCCCCCAAGGCAGACGCGCTTCTGGTGGTCGGTGCGCCCAATTCCTCCAACTCGCGCCGCCTGGTCGAGGTCGGCGCCAAGAACGGTTGCGCTTACGCCCAATTGGTGCAGCGGGCCGAAAACATCGACTGGCGTGCGTTGGAGGGCATCCGCTCCATCGCCATCACCGCCGGCGCCTCGGCCCCGGAACTGCTGGTCAACGAGGTGATCGACGCCTTCCGCACCCGCTATGACGTGACGGTTGAAGTGGTCGAAACCGCAGTGGAAACCGTTGAATTCAAGGTCCCGCGCGTCTTGCGCGTGCCCGCCTGATCTTCCCGGCGGCGCAGGATGACCGATCCGGAAACCATCCGCATCTATGACCGCCGCGCTGCGGATTACGCCGCGCTGACAGAGGGCCACACAGCCGACAGCCCAGTCTTGCGCGCGTTCATCGCCGCCTGCCCACCGGGCGGGCGGGTACTGGATCTGGGCTGTGGACCCGGCACCGCCGCGGGGCTGATGGCCGCCGCCGGGTTGCAGGTGGACGCGCTGGATGCCTCGGAGGAGATGGTGGCCTTGGCCCGCGCCCATCCCGGCGTCAGCGCCCGCCAGGCCAGCTTTGACCAGGTTTCGGGCACTGCGCTCTATGATGGCATCTGGGCCAGTTTCAGCTTGCTGCATGCGCCGCGCGGCGATATGCCCAGCCATCTGGCCGCCCTGAAAACGGCATTGAAGCCCGGCGGGATCTTTCACATCGGCCTGAAACTGGGCCAGGGCGAGGCCCGCGACACCCTGGGCCGCCTTTACACCTACTATACCGAGGACGAATTGGTGCAGCTTCTTGAACAGGCAGGATTTACCGTGGACGATTGCCGTCGTGGCACAAGCACCGGGTTGGATGGCACCGCCGCGCCCCATATTCTGGTGACGGCCCATGGCTGAGCTGTTTGCCTATACCGACGGTGCCTGTTCCGGCAATCCCGGCCCAGGCGGCTGGGGCGTCTTGCTGCGCGCGGTGGACGGCGACGCGATCGTCAAGGAAAAGGAATTGCAGGGCGGCGAAGCCGACACCACCAACAACCGCATGGAACTACTGGCCGCAATCAACGCGCTGGAAAGCCTGGCGCGGCCCTCGACGATCACCGTGGTCACGGATTCGGCCTATGTCAAAAACGGCGTCACCGGATGGATCTTCGGCTGGAAGAAGAACGGCTGGAAGACCTCCAACAAGAAGCCGGTGAAAAACGTCGAACTGTGGCAGCGCCTGGACGAGGCACAGCGCCGCCACACGGTGACGTGGGAATGGGTCAAGGGCCACGCAGGCCACCCCGAAAACGAACGCGCCGATGAACTGGCCCGGGCCGGCATGGCGCCGTTCAAGAAGAAATGACCCATATGAGCTGCGGACCCGGCGCATGAGCTTTCTGACCCTGCTGGACTATGCCTCCGTGTTGGTCTTTGCCCTGACCGGCGCGCTGGTCGCCAGCCGGGCGCAGCTGGACATTGTGGGTTTTGCCTTTGTGGCCTGTCTGACCGCGGTCGGCGGCGGCACCGTCCGCGATCTACTGCTGAACCGCGACCCGGTGTTCTGGGTCGGCGATCCCAATTACATCTTGCTGGCAACGGCAGCGGCGGTGGCCGTGTTCTTTACCGCGCATCTGGTCGAAAGCCGCATGCGCTGGGTGATCTGGCTGGACAGTTTCGCGCTGGCCGTTGCCGTCCCCGCCGGCACCGGGGCGGCCATTGCCCTGGGCAAGGAGCCGGTTGTCGTGGTTTTGATGGGCATGGCCACCGGCTCGCTGGGTGGGCTGATGCGCGACGTGGTCTGCAACGAGGTGCCGCTGGTTCTGAAACAGGGAGAGCTGTACATCACCTGCGCCATGGCGGGCGCCATCTCGGCGGTGCTGGGCATCTGGTTGGGGTTGGAGCTACGGCACGCGCTGCTCGCCTGTGCCGCTGTCTGCTGGAGCCTGCGGGCGGGGTCGATCCTCTTCGGCTGGCACCTGCCAGTCTACAGAAGCCGCCCACCGCGCAGTTAAAGACCGCCGGGCGGGCAGCCGGTCAGCCGTCGCGCGCCGCGATTTCCAGTGCTTGCAGGAATGACTGCCCGTCTGTGCTGAGCCGCGCCTTGCGTCCCCGGCGGCGATGCCAGAGCTGCGCCGCCTCGTGGTATTCGCGCAGCTTGGCGTCGTTCAGCAAAGCGTCCTTGATCACCAACGCGGGGGCAAAGGCATCTGCCAGACGACGGTCCTCCACCTCATTTCGGTCGAACTGGTGCCAATACTCCAGTCCGATGGTGGCGGAGGCATGATTGGCCCGGCCACGCGCCTTTTTTAACAAGAACCCGTCGCGTGAGCGCAGAGCATAATGGTTCAGCTGCGCGACCGCATAGCCATAGCTGCCCCCCGCATAAAGCGCCTCCGCCGCGCCCTCTTCGCTCAGCCGGGACCCATCAGCCAGTTGCCAGTTCACCTCGGCCGCTGGCACGGCCAGAAAGGGGCGGTGCACCCCCATACGTGCAAATTTTCCATTGTTGCGAAACGCAGTCTTGAAGGCACGGTAATCGGTGACGCCACCGTCCTCGGCCTCCGCCCGCAAGAAGGTCAGCGGTACCGGCCCATGGGCGGCGGTTTCGATACCGCCATTGCCAAACACCCGCCATACAAAGGACACCGCATCCGCCCCCGCCGCCGCCCGCTCTGCCAGAAGGCCCGGCAGGGAGCCGTCGCCGGTGTTGATTTGCAGGAATTCATCCACATCGACCACCATCACCCAGTCGGCGTTGGCCACCTTGGGTTCATACTCGGCCCACATCAACGCACTTTTGTGTGGCCCGCGTCGCATCACGCGGTTGAACCGGTGCTCCACCACACCCATCCGGTGCAGACAACGCAGGATGTGGTCCGTGGGATCCGAGCAATCATTGGTGAAGATCACAAAATCCTCGACGCCCAGCGCTTTGTAATGGCTGATCCAATCGAGGATATAGGCGCCCTCGTCTTTCATCGTGGTTACGACAACCACCCTAGGTGCGCCGGGCGGGCGATTGCGCTCAGTCATCTGACAGGGCTCCTGACTGTGGCTCACCCGCCAACCGCCACCACCGTGCATATAGCACTTCGGTTTTTGCCATTGCCACGAAACCGCAACCTATCTCGGCCCGTACCGCTGCCACATCCAGATCAACGCCAACGCCCCGAGGAGTGCCCCCAGAATGCCCGCCAGCATGCCAAGGGCTGCCAATACCAAGCGCAGGACGAGGCCGCCAACAACCGCCCCGGCCATGCCGATGCAGACGGTGGTGATGACATCCGTCTGCAACCGCATCAACCGCGTAGCATTGTACCCGGCCGCTGCGCCAATCATCAACAGTCCCAGTATCGACATCGCGCCAACCTCCGCTGTCAGGTCGAGAGGCGGCCACCCTTGCTCACCGGGAAGCCGCGCAGGAATACATCCGGATCCTGCGCGCTTTTGCCCGCTCTTTGCAAGCGCAGCAGTTGCACCGCGCCCTCACCGCAGGCCACGGTCAGGGCGTCATCCAAGACCTCTCCGGGATCGCCCTGCCCCTGCGCCAGCCGCGAGGCCAGCAGTTTGACCCGCTGGCCATCAATGACGCACCAGGCGCCGGGAAAGGGTGACAGCCCGCGGATCTTGCGGTCGACCTCTGCGGCAGGGCGAGTCCAGTCGATCTGCGCCTCCCCCTTGTCGATCTTGGTGGCATAGGTCACGCCACCTTCCGGCTGTGCCTCGGGCGTCAGCTCTGGCAGGCGGTTCAGCGCCTCGACGATCTGTGTTGCGCCCATCTGCGACAACCGGTCATGCAGCTGGGCGGTGGTTTCCTGGTCGCCGATCGCCGTGGTCGCGCGCAGCAGCACCGGGCCGGTGTCCAGACCTGCCTCCATTTGCATGATACAGATACCGGTTTCCGTATCACCGGCCATGATCGCCCGGTGGATCGGCGCAGCCCCGCGCCAGCGTGGCAAAAGACTCGCGTGGATGTTCAGACACCCCTGCGCAGGCGCATCCAGGATCGCCTGAGGCAAGATCAGCCCATAGGCCACCACCACCGCAACATCCGCATTCAGCGCCGCAAACTCCGCCTGTGCCTCGGCGCTTTTCAGCGACACCGGGTGGCGCACGTCCAGTCCCTGCGCGACGGCGCGGGCGTGAACAGGCGTGGGCCTGTCCTTCTTGCCGCGGCCCGCCGGACGGGGCGGCTGGCAGTAGACGGCGGCGATGTCGTGCCCGGCCGCCACCAGCGCGTCCAGCACCGGTACCGAGAAATCGGGCGTTCCCATAAAGATAATGCGCATTTCGTGCTCCTGCTTCCGTCAAAGTCCCGCTGTTGAGCACAAAGGGCTGCGCAGGCCCGCGGGGTGGCGCGGCCCGGCATGCTGCCGGGCGGTACAGGCCATCAGCCGTTCAGCTTCTTTGCCTTGCGGATCAGCATGTCGCGTTTCACCTTGCTCAACCGGTCAAAATACAGCTTTCCGTTCAAATGGTCGATCTGGTGCTGCACCGAGGTCGCCTCGATGCCGACGAAATCGCGCGTCTCGGTCTCGCCCCGCTCATTCAGGAACTGCACTGTGACCGCGCGCGGGCGTTTGATCTTGGCCGAGACCCCCGGCAGGTTGGGGCTGGCCTCGTCATGTCCGCGCAACTCAACCGAGGCATGCAGCACCTGCGGATTGGCCAAGCGCACGGCACGGCCCCGTTCCGAGGAGCCGTCGACCACCGCCAGCCGCAGCATCACGCCAATCTGCGGTGCCGCGAGTCCGACGCCGGGCATCGCCTCCATCGTGTCGATCATGTCGTCCCAGATGGCGCGGATCTCATCGGTGATCTCCGTCACCTCCTCGGCGCGGGTGCGCAAGCGTTTGTCGGGCCAGGGCAGGCAGGTGCGGACGGTCATCTGTTACTGTCCCTTCAGGCGCGCGCGCGTTCGCGCTTCAGCTTCTGCATCTTGCGGGTGATCATCTGGCGCTTCAGCGGCTTTAGGTAGTCGATGAACAGCTTGCCGTTCAAATGGTCGATCTCATGCTGCACGCAGGTCGCCCACAGCCCGTCAAAGGTTTCCCGCCGGGCGCTGCCGTCGCGGTCCATCCATTCGACCTCCACCACCTTTGGGCGGGTCACCTCGGCGTATTGGTCCGGGATCGACAGGCAGCCTTCCTCATAGACGTTTTCCTCGTCCGAAGAGGTCACCACCTGCGGGTTGAACATCACCAAGGGGCGCGGCTCGCCGTCTTCTTCCTTGACGCAATCCAGCACGATCAACCGTTGCAGGATACCGATCTGCGGTGCCGCCAGGCCGATGCCCGGCGCGGCGTACATGGTTTCCAGCATGTCATCCGCCAGCGCGCGCAAATCGTCGCTGAGATCGGGAACAGGCACGCAGACCTTTTTCAGGCGGGGATCGGGATGGATCAGGATCGGGCGTTTCATGAGCATCATTTATGCGATCACTCGCAGCATCGCAACGCCCCCCTTGCGCGCGGCGCGATTGCCGCTAGCCTCGCTGCCAAAGAGAACGGGAGTATTTTCACATGAGCTTTGATGACCTCATTGACCGCCACGGAACCCATTGTGCAAAATGGGACATGATGGAGCCGGTCTACGGCGTGCCTGCCAATGACGGGCTGGCCATGTGGGTGGCCGACACCGACTTTCGCGCGCCACCGCCGGTTCTGGCCAAGATGCAGGACATGCTGGACCACGGTATCTTTGGCTACGTGAATGCAGACACCCCTTATAAGGACGCGATCCGCTGGTGGATGCGCACCCGCCATGATTGGTCGGTGGAGCCAGAGGCGATCTTTACCACTACCGGGCTGGTCAACGGGGTGGGCATGTGCCTCGACGCCTTCACCCAGCCAGGCGACGGCATCGTGGTGTTCAGCCCGGTCTACCACGCCTTTGCCAAGGTGATCCGCGCCGCCGGACGCGAGCTGGTGGAATGCCCGCTGGTCAACAACGGCGGCCACTACGAGATGGATTTCGACGCCTACGACGCCCAGATGACTGGCACCGAAAAGATGGTGATCCTGTGCTCACCGCACAATCCCGGTGGACGCGTCTGGACCCGCGCCGAGCTTCAGGCGGTAGCCGCTTTTGCCAAGCGCCACGATTTGCTGCTGCTGTCGGATGAAATTCATCATGACCTGGTTTACGCCGGCCACACCCATGTGCCGATGCAGGTGGCTGTCCCGGAAGTCACCGACCGGCTGCTGATGCTGACCGCGCCCTCCAAAACCTTCAACATCGCCGGGTTGCACACAGGCCAGGTCATCATCCCCGATCCGGAACTGCGGGGCCGCTTTGCCAAGCGGATGCAGGCGCTGTCTCTGGCCCCCAATTCCATAGGCCAGTTCACCACCGCCGCCGCCTACTCGCCGGAGGGCGCGGAATGGGTGGACGGGCTGCTGACCTATCTCGAGGGCAACCGCAAGGTATTCGACGCCGCCATCGCCGCCATTCCGGGGCTGAAATCCATGCCGCTGCAAGCCACCTACCTGGCTTGGATCGATTTCTCCGGCACCGGGATGGACCGGTCTGAGTTCACCACCCGGGTCGAGCAACACGCCAAGATCGCCGTGAATCACGGCACCACTTTTGGCACCGGTGGCGAGAATTTCCTGCGCTTCAATCTCGGAACGCAGCGGGCGCGGGTCGAGGAAGCCTGCCAGCGTCTCACACAGGCTTTTTCGGACCTGCAATAGTGACGGCGCGCGCGCTGCGCGTCGCGGCGCTGGTTGCGCTGGTTGGTGCCCTGTGGTTTGGCTGGCATCTTTTTGCGCCCCCCTTGGCGCCGCCGCCGCAATCCCCGGCGGTGGACCGGATCGACCGCATCCTGATCGAGAAATCCGCCCGCCGCCTGACAGCCAGCCGCGGAGGCCAAACCGTGCTGGAGTTCCCGATCGCGCTGGGTTTCGCACCTGACGGAGACAAGGTTCAGGAGGGCGATGGCAAAACGCCGGAGGGCGTCTTTGTGATTGATCGCCGCAATCCCAACAGCGCCTATCACCTGTCGCTGGGCATCAATTACCCGCAGCAGGACGACCGCGTCCGCGCCAGATCCGCCGGTGTCAGCCCCGGTGGCGATATCTTCATTCACGGCCAGCCGAACGCGGTGGGCAACCTGGTCACCCTGCCCGGCGACTGGACGGCAGGCTGCATTGCGGTCAGCAATGCTCAGATGGAAACGCTGTGGCGGCTGGCCGAGCTCGGGACAGAGGTGGAAATCCGCCCCTGATCCTGCCTGACCTTGCCCGACCGACCGTGGCCGGTCGGTGCTTGGATCAGATCTTGCCCAGCGACTGGTCAAACGGAATCAGCCCCACCGGTGCATCGGGGGATTTGTAGAAATCCAACGGTGCCGTTTCCGATGCTGGCGTCGCACGTTTGAACTCATAGCGCATCTCGCCGCCTTCTTCCTCGCTGGCGACGATCAGGCACTGGGACACGTGGCGCGCGCCCTCGTAGACGTCGACCAGACCGCGCAGCTTGGGTGCCGTTTCGGCATCCACCGAAAAACCGGTCTTCCACAGGCGCAGCACCGGCACCAGATCCTCTCCGGCCATCACCCGCAGGCGGCTTTTCTTCCGCAGCCCGCGCAGACGGGCGGTGTCCAATGCATCCTGCACGGCCTTGGGTACATAGGTGTTCATCTTTGGCAGCCTTCCGTTAGCGGGCGGACCTTCACATCCACCTTCTCAACGGTGCTGCACAATTGGATAAAATCAAGTGAACATTTTTGGAAATTTGACGCAGCGATCCCATTGTTGCGAATGTGCAGTGGCGCAGACGCCGTGCGCGCCCGGCAGGATACACAGGGCAAAGCGTCATACCTATGTTACTGGCAGGCTGAAGCGAAGGAGCGGGCGATGGGACTTATGATCGACGGAGTATGGCATGACCAGTGGTACGATACAGACGCCACCGGCGGCGCCTTCAAACGCAGCGAATCGCAATTTCGCAACTGGGTGACCGCCGATGGCAGCGCCGGACCCTCTGGCGTGGGCGGATTTGCTGCCGAGAGCGGACGCTATCATCTCTACGTCTCCTACGCCTGCCCCTGGGCGCATCGCGCGCTGATCTTCCGCAAGCTGAAGGGTCTGGAGGAGCACATCTCCGTATCCGCCGTGCACCCCCATATGCTGGGCGAAGGCTGGACGTTCGACACCGACGGCCATGGCGCCACCGGGGATGACCTGTACGGATCTACCCACCTGCACCAGATCTATACGCGCGCCAAGGCCGATTACTCCGGTCGCGTCACTGTGCCGGTGCTGTGGGACAAGACCCAAGGCACCATCGTGTCGAACGAAAGTTCCGAGATCATCCGCATGTTCAACTCTGCCTTCGATGACATCACCGGCAACCACGATGACTACTGGCCAGAGCCGCTGCGCGAACCGATCGAGGCAGTCAACAGCCGCATCTATGACACCATCAACAACGGTGTCTACAAATGCGGGTTTGCCACCTCTCAAGAAGCCTACGACGCCGCAATAGAGCCGCTTTTCGACAGTTTGGACTGGCTGGAGGATCTGTTGTCGCAGCATCGTTACCTCATGGGCGACCAGCTGACCAAAGCCGATTGGCGCCTGTTTACGACCCTGCTGCGGTTCGACCCGGTCTATCACGGGCACTTCAAGTGCAATCGGCGGATGCTGCGGGAGTATCCAAACCTGTGGGCCTACACGCGCGAGCTGTACCAGTGGCCGGGCGTGGCAGAGACGGTGAACATGCGCCATATCACCCGGCACTATCACTACAGCCACGACACCATCAATCCGCACCGCATCGTGCCAATCGGACCGGACCTCGATTGGACAGAACCCCACCGCCGCGGCTGACCCTTGCGTCCCGACAGGCGGGCGAGCCAGATGTTGCGGCGCAACTGGCACGATCAGCGGACAGCGTTGCTTTCTGGCGGGCCGTGTTTCATACCGGTTCCAACCCGCGCACACGCGCATGTCAGCAAAAGCGGTTGCGATGTCCCAGACCCCAACAGAGCCGCCCGCGCCCCGGCGCGATCATGGTGGAAACCTCAGCGCGGCGATGGCCGAATTTGGTGGTGCCCGCAGCGATTGGATCGACTTGTCCACCGGCATCAATCCGCAGCCCTATCCGCTGCCGCAGTTTACCGCCCACGACTGGGCAGCGCTGCCCGATGCCGACGCGCTGGCAGGGTTGGAGCAGGCGGCGCGCAGTTTCTGGCAGGTGCCCGAGGGAGCAGGGGTGCTGGCGGCGCCGGGTGCTTCGGCGCTGATCGCCGCGGTCCCCGCCCTTGCCGCCCCTCGCTGGGTGCAGATCACCGCCCCCACGTATAACGAACACGCAGCTGCGTTTGAAACACACGGCTGGGAGCTCCGCCCCGAGGGGCCCGCCGAGGCCCGCGTGGTGGTGCACCCCAACAATCCCGATGGCCGCCTTTGGCGAGCCGAGGACCTGTCCGCGCCGCTGACCATCATCGATGAGAGCTTCTGCGACATCTGCCCAGAACAGAGCCTGATCAACCAGGCTGAACGTCCAGGCACTATAATACTAAAAAGCTTTGGGAAATTTTGGGGGCTGGCCGGGCTTCGGCTTGGCTTTGCCATTGGCGATCCGGCTCTGATCGACCGCCTGTCCGCCTTGCAGGGGCCCTGGGCGGTCTCTGGCCCGGCCCTTCGCACCGGCACGCAGGCGCTACGAGATTGCGACTGGGCGGCGGCCGCGCGCACTAGGCTCACCCACGACGCCGCCCGACTGGACGCCTTGGCGCTGGCCCGCGGTGCCACGCTTGTCGGCGGCACCGATCTGTTCCGCCTGTACCAGGTCGACGACGCCGCCGCCTGGCAGCAGCGTCTGGCCCGCGCCCATATCTGGAGCCGGATCTTCCCCTATTCCAAAACCTATCTGCGCCTCGGCCTGCCCCCCGAAGACGGCTGGGACCGGCTGATGGCAGCACTATGAACACTGCCACCCTTCTGGCCCTGGCGCTGGTGTTGGATGCCATTCTGGGTGAGCCGGACTGGCTGTGGCGACGCCTGCCGCATCCGGCGGTGTTGATGGGGCGTCTGGTTGCGACGCTGGACCGTCGGCTGAACCACGGGTCCGGTCGCCGCGCCAAGGGCGTGCTGACAGCAGCGGTGCTGGTGCTGTGTGGGCTGCTCAGCGGGGCGCTGCTGTCGGTCTTCGGGCCACTGGCGGAAGCCCTGATCGCGGCCATCCTGATTGCGCAGCGCTCGCTTTGTGCGCATGTGGGCGCAGTGGCACAGGGGTTGCGCAGCAGTCTGGCCGAGGGGCGCCGCGCGGTGGCTCTGATCGTCAGCCGCGACACGGAAACAATGACCGCGCCGCAGGTCGCGCGCTCCGCCATCGAGAGCGGCGCCGAGAACCTCTCCGACGGGATCATCGCACCTGCCTTCTGGTTTCTGCTGGGCGGCTTGCCGGGGCTGATCGCCTATAAGATGGTCAATACCGCCGACAGCATGATCGGCTATCGCAATGACCGCTACCGCGACTTTGGCTGGGCCGCGGCGCGGCTGGATGACTTGTTGAACCTGTTGCCGGCCCGCGCGACGGCGCTGCTGATCGCCCTGGCCGGTGGTCAGCTGCGCCACTGGCGCGCCATCGCCGCGGATGCGGGCCAGCACCGTTCGCCCAATGCCGGCTGGCCCGAGGCCGCGATGGCCCGGGCGCTGAACTGCGCCCTGGCTGGGCCGCGTTCCTACGGCGGGCAGATGCGCGCATTTGCCTGGGTCCATGAACGCGGCAGCAAAAGCGCCAGCGCCGAAACCATCACCCGGGCGGTGCAGCTGTTGTGGCGGGCCTGGGCGTTTGCACTGGGCCTGACGGTTGCCTTTGCGTTGATTTTCTAGCACATAGGATCGGGTCTGAGCAAAAAGACCAAGGAGCGTCAGAACCATGCGCCTATTGCCTCTTGCCCTGGTGACCAGCCTGCTGCCTGCGATGGCAGTCGCCCAATGCGGTGGCGGGTTCCCGCAATTCATCTCGCAGATGAAAGGCGAGGCCGTGCAGGCGGGTTATGACAGCAGCACCGTCAACGCCTTTTTTGCCGGCGCCAGACAGGATAGCCGCGTGCTCAAGGCCGACCGGGCGCAGGGCGTGTTCCAGAAACCGTTCATTGAATTTTCCCGCCGCCTGATCTCGCAGGACCGGCTGCGGCGTGGCCTGCAGATGGCGCAGAAACACGACAAGACCTTTCAACGGATCGAGCGCACTTATGGCATCAATCGCGGGGTGCTACTGGCCTTCTGGGCGTTTGAGACTGACTATGGCGGCTATCAGGGGGATTTCAACACGCGCGACGCGCTGGTGACCCTGGCCCATGACTGTCGCCGGCCCGACCTGTTCCGCCCCCAAGTCTTTGCCGCGCTAGAGCTGTTCCAAAAGGGTGATTTCGACCCCAAGCGCACCACCGGCGCTTGGGCGGGTGAGATCGGCATGGTGCAGATGTTGCCCAGCGATATTCTGGATCACGGCGTCGATGCTGATGGCGACGGCAAGGTCAGCCTGAAAACCTCGCCCGCGGATGCGCTGATGTCAGGGGCGCGGATGCTGTCGCATCTGGGCTGGCAGCCGAACCAACCCTGGTTGCAGGAGGTCACCATTCCGGCTGATCTGGACCTGTCCCGCAGTGGAACGGCGGTGAAACACAGCGTGGCCGAGTGGCGCGCTCTGGGCGTCCGGGCGCGACAGGGCCAACTGGCGGACGGCGACCTGAAAGCTTCGCTGCTGCTGCCGCAGGGCCACAAGGGGCCGGCGTTCCTCGCCTATCCGAATTTCGACGTCTATTTCGAGTGGAACCAGAGCTTCACCTATGTACTGACCGCGGCCTATTTCGCCAACCGTCTGGAAGGCGCCAAAGTGTATGATGCGGGCCAGCCCGACGGCGGGCTGGACGGCACACAGATGAAACAGCTACAGCAAAAACTACAGGCCCGCGGCCACGATGTGGGCGCTGTGGATGGCATTCTGGGCGCGCGCACTCGCGTGGCCGTGCAAAAGGAACAACAGCGCCTCGGCCTGCCCGCCGATGCATGGCCGACCCCGGATCTGTTGCAAAGGCTGTGACACCCGACGTGCTCAGCGCACCGGGAAGCGCTCCCCTTCTTCGGTGATCAGGATCACCCGGCGGCCATTGCGTACATACAGGTCGCAACGGTCAAATCCGTTGCTGAAATCCACGCAGACGCTGCCGTCGGCAGCGATGTAATAGCTGCCCCAGGCGGTGCCACCGCCGTTCTGCGCCGAATAGGTATAGGAATAGGCGCCATCGCCGCCATAGGCCGACACCCCGCCATCATAAAAGTGAAACGACCGCCCTGCCAACGCCGCCAATTCCGCCGCGGCTAGGGGCGTGTCGCCGGGACGCAGCGCCCAGTTTTCGGCCGCGCCTGCGCCCGCAATCAGGCAAAGAAAAAGGGGCATGACCCATCTCATGCCCCAAGCCTAACCGCGGATTGCGCCGACAACTGTCACGATGCGGTGACAGGCGCGTCAACTGGCGCATCAGGTGCAATCACCAGTCGATGAACTCTTCGAAATCCTGCATCGCGCGGGTCCAGATGCTGACCGCCTTGGCAAAGTCGTCAGCACTCATACCATCGTCCGCCAGCAGCACGTCCATCTCGATGCGTGCCGCGCCCTCCTGCGAGACATAGCCGCGCACAAAGCGGTTCTCGGTGTTCCACTGGTTGATCTTGGCCAGCCGCACGCCACCATCGGTTTGATATCCCGAGAAGAACTGGATCGCATCACAGTTGGTGTTGTTGTCGCAGCCGTAGTAATAGACTGAGAATTGGTTGCCGTAGTAGTCGACCTTGAGGTTGGGATCACCGACGCTGTCAGTGGTCAGGTCCACCGTGGCCCCCTCGTCCCGGAAAAATCCGGCAACGCTGTCGCCGGTCTTCGCCACCACGGTCTGGGCGGCCGCGGCAACAGGCATCAGGAACACCGCGGCTGCGGCAATCGCTTTGAGCATATTCATCACGTTCTCCAAAAAAGTATCATCACAGCCGGCGCAATTCTGCCGGGTGTGTCTTCCAATCAGGCCACCATTGCCTCGGCCTTCTTCAGGTCAACAGACACCAGCTGACTGACGCCCTTTTCCTGCATGGTAACGCCGAACAATCGGTCCATCCGTGCCATCGTCACCGCATGGTGGGTGATGATGAGGAAGCGCGTGTCGGTCTGGCGGCACATTTCGTCCAGCAGGTCGCAAAAGCGGGTGACATTGGCGTCGTCCAGCGGTGCGTCGACCTCGTCCAGCACACAGATCGGCGCCGGATTGGACAGGAACACCGCAAAGATCAGCGCCATTGCCGTCAGCGTCTGCTCGCCACCAGAGAGCAGCGACAGCGTCGACAGTTTCTTGCCCGGCGGCTGGCACATGATCTCCAGCCCCGCATCCAGGGGATCGTCGCTTTCGACCATCACAAGATTGGCCTCACCGCCGCCGAACAGGTGGGTGAACAGCATCGCAAAGCTGTTGTTCACCTGCTCGAACGCGGTCAGCAGACGTTCGCGGCCCTCACGGTTCAAGCTGGCGATCCCGTCGCGCAGGGTCTTCACCGCGCCTTCCAGATCCAGCTTTTCTGCCACCAGGGTGTCATGCTCTTCCTGCACGCTGCGCGCGTCTTCCTCGGCCCGCAGATTGACCGCCCCCAGCGCATCGCGCTGACGCTTGTGGCGGTCGACGTCGTGCTCCAGCTGTTCTGACGGCGGCATATCGTCCGGCGAAACGCCCAGTTTTTCCAGCAGGGCCTGCGGGGTAATCTGCTGCGCTTCGATGATGCGGCCCGCCGCCTGCGTCACCGCAGCCTTGGCCGCATCGCTGCGCGCTTCGGAGCGCGCCCGCGCCTCACGCGCCTCGGAGGCCAGTCGCTCGCATTCGCGCTCCTTGTGGACCGCCTCGCGCAACTCCGCCTCGGCGGCGATCAGCGCCTCGGTGGCGGCAGATTTGCGCCCCTCGGCCTCGGCGATCGCCGCGTTCAGCTCTTCGCGTTTCTCAGCAATCTCGGCCGGAACCGCGCTGGCCTCCTCCAGTTCCTCCTGCGAGGCCTCACGGCGTTCGGCCAGCTCCTCGATCCGCGCCTCGGCGCTTTCCAGACGGTGGCGCCAGCCGGACAGCTCCTTGGTGACTTCCTGCGCGCGTTTGGTACGCGCCTCGCCTTCGCGGCGCAGCTCGTCATGGCTGGAGCGATGCGTCAGCATGGTGATCCGCGCCGCCTCGACCGACTGCTTGATGTCCTCGACGGCGGTGCGCGCCTGATCCAGGTCGCCCAGATCGCGCAGCACCGTCTCGGCCTCTTTCAGCTGCAAGCCCGCGTTCAGCGCGTCTTCCTCGTGGCGGGCCAACGCGATGGCAAGCGTTTCCAGCTTGCCGGCAGCCAGGTTCCGATCCGCCTCGGCTCGGCTGAGAGCACGGGCCGCATCGGCCATGCGCTGATCCGCCGCCCGCCGGGCCTGGCGCGCGTCCTGATCGGCGCGTGTGACCTCTTCCAGTTGCTGCAACAGGCTCTCGTGCGCGGCTCGCGCGCCCTCTGCCCGCGCGCTGACGCGCTCCATTTCCTGCTTCAACGCTTCCAGCTTGTTCAGCTGTTCCAGACGCAGGGCCGCGGCGCTGGGGGCGTCTTCAGCCCAAGCGCGGTAACCGTCCCAGCGCCACAGGTCCCCCTCGACCGTGACCAGCCGCTGGCCCGGCTTCAGCTGTGCCTGAAGGTCCGCTGCCACGTCACCATCAACCAGGCCGATCTGCGCCACCCGACGGGACAGGGCCGCCGGGCCAGAGACAAACAGCGCCAGCGGCTGCACGCCCTCTGGTAGCGCCGCCCCCTGATCGTAGCCGGGCAGCGTCAGCCAGCCAGTCGGCCCGTCCACATCGGCCAACGGTGCGCGCAAATCATCCGCCAGGGCTGCCCCCAGCGCCTTCTCATAGCCTGGCTCTACAGTCAGCTCATCCAGCACCTGCCCGCCCTCGGCGGTGTCGCGCTCCACCAGTTTGGCCAAAGTCGTAACTTCGGCCCGCAGCGCGCCCAGCTCTCCCTCGGCTTCCGAGCGCTGCGCCCGAGCCTCGGCCTCGCGCCCCTGCGTTTCCGTGCGCGCTTCATCCGCCGCGGCCAGCGCCTCGTCCGCCATCTCCGCGGCGTCGCGCGCCTCTTCCTCGGCGCCCACCGCCGCCTCGAACCGTTCCGCCGCCTGATCCAGCGCCTCTCGTGCCTCAGCCTGGGCGGCGCGGGCCTTGGTCGCCTCACCCTCGGAGCGGGCCAGCGCGCGCTGGCAATCCTCGACAGCTCGGCGTGCAGATTGGTGGCGGGCCGCAAGACGGGCAACATCCTCCGTTACCTGCGCCAGGTGATCCTCCCGCGCCTGCAAGATAGAGCCTGCATCGCGCGCCATCTCCGCCGCCTCGGCCAGCTTGGCGTCATGGCCGTCACCCGCTTTGGACAGCTCCCGCTGTTCCCACTCCAGCCGCGCGATGGTCTCGCCGGCGTCCTTGTTCAGACCCGACTCGCGCTCGATGTCGTTCCCCAGCTGCACGATGCGGCTGCTGAGGCGTTCGATGGTCTGGCGTGCCTGGGCCTCCTGATCGCCCAGCGAATCCCGCTGCACCACCAACCGCTGCAACACGGCGGCGGCGATCGCTTCCTCCTCGCGCAAGGGCGGCAGCTTTTCCTCAAAGGTTGCGCGCTGCGCCGCGGCGGCCCGCACCAGCGCCTCGGCCTTGGCGGCTTGTTCGACCCGCACCCGCAACTCATCCTCCGCAGACAGCCGGGTCTCATCCGCCTCGCGCCAGCGGCGGTACAGCAGCATCCCCTCCGCCAGCCGCAGCTTCTCGCCAATCTCGCGATACCGCTGCGCCTGCCGGGCCTGGCGCGCAAGCTGACCCAACTGCCCGGCCAGTTGCTCAATCACATCGTCGACGCGCAGCAGGTTGGCTTCGGTGTTCTTCAGCTTCAGTTCTGCTTCGTGACGGCGCTGATACAGGCCAGAGATCCCCGCCGCCTCTTCCAGAATGCGGCGCCGCGCCTTGGGCTTGGCGTTGATAAGCTCGGCGATCTGGCCCTGCCGCACCAGCGCCGGCGAATGCGCCCCGGTGGAAGCATCGGCAAACAGCATCTGCACATCGCGGGCCCGCACATCCTTGCCGTTGGATTTATAGGCGCTGCCCACGTCGCGGGTGATCCGGCGCACGATTTCCAGCCCGTCGGCCTCGTTAAAGCCCGAGGGCGCCAGACGCTCCGAATTGTCGATGCTGAGGCTCACCTCTGCGAAATTGCGAGCCGGGCGTGAGGCGGTCCCCGCAAAGATCACATCTTCCATGCCACCGCCGCGCATCGCCTTGGCGCGGGTCTCGCCCATCACCCAACGCAGCGCCTCCAGCAAGTTCGATTTGCCACAGCCATTTGGCCCCACCACCCCGGTCAGCCCATCGGCAATAACCAGTTCAGTAGGATCCACAAAGCTTTTGAAGCCATTGAGCCTGAGCTTGGAAAACCGCAAAGCCGCCCCTTCGTGATTCCGCGTCGAGAAAGTTCAGCGGGTCATATCCTGTGAGTCAACGCTCTGCACCCCCAAATCGGGGCAAAATCCATCCAATCCCCACCATATCTTGTGGATAACCCGGCCATTCCGGCGATCTTTTGCCACGTTTGGCAGCAGCCGCGAGACCATCGGCCGGGATAAAGCCGCCCAGTCCAACCCGCCTTGCAGCGCCGACCCGGGCGTGGTCATATGATTTGACCAATCTCTCAGAGACCGCAAATGCCCTTTCAAAAAGTTCAGCCCGAGAAACTGTCTGCCTCCGTCGTCCGCCAGATCGAACTGTTGATCCTGCGCGGCATCCTGTCGCCAGGAGAACGGCTGCCCGCAGAGCGTGAGCTTGCCGAAAGACTGGGCGTATCCCGCCCCTCGCTGCGAGATGCCCTGGGTGAGCTACAGGCGCGCGGGCTGCTGTCGTCCCGCGCGGGCGCCGGCGTGTTTGTGGCTGATGTGCTAGGGTCCGCCTTTTCGCCTGCGCTGGTGCAGTTGTTCGCCAGTCACGACGAGGCGGTGTTTGACTACCTGTCCTTCCGCCGCGACATGGAAGGTCTCGCCGCCGAACGCGCCGCGCGCTTCGGCTCGGACGCCGACCTGCAAGTGATCCAGGCGATCTTTGACAAAATGCAGGCGGCCGGCAACCCCGCGGTGTCGGAGGAAGCGGCAGGGCTGGATGCGCAGTTTCACTCCGCGATCATGGATGCCAGCCACAATGTCATCATGCTGCACATGATGCGCTCGATGTTCGATCTGCTGCGCGAAGGGGTGTTTTACAACCGCCGCATCATGTTTCAGCAGCACACCACCTATGACGCGCTGCTGGAGCAGCACCACGCCATCAACACCGCGCTACAGTCGCGCGACCCGCAGGCCGCCCGTGCGGCGGTAGAGGCGCATCTGGATTATGTGAAACAGGCGCTCAGCGACCATCAGCGCGCCGAGCGAAACGCCCTGGTGGCGCGGCAGCGGCTGGAACACGAAACCGCCAAAAGCTGATGTCCAGACAGCAAAAAACCCGGCCGCACGGACCGGGTTCCTTGAATGTCACTGGCTGAGCACAGATTTAGTGCAGCTTCGCTTCCACATCCGCGATGGCGGCGTCGATCAGCTTGTTGGCCTCCGTTGCGGTCATCTGCTTGGAGATCACCTGATCCGCAGCGGCCACGGCAATCGTGATCGCCTGATCGCGGACCTCTCTCACAGCCGAAGCTTCCGCCGAGGCAATCTGCTCCTCAGCGGAGGCCAGACGGCGCGCAATGGAAACTTCCAGATCAGCTTTGGCCTGTTCGGCCGCGCGGGCAGCCTCCTCACGGGCGGCTGTCACGATCTGGTCGGCCTGGGCCTGAACTTCCTGCTGCTTGCGCTCATAGGACGCCAGAATGGTCTGGGCCTCTTCGCGCAATGCACGGGCTTCGTCGAGCTCTTTCTGGATGCCCTCTGCCCGATTGTCCAGCTGGTTGCCCAGCAGGGTCGGAACCTTGGCTGCCAGCAGAATGCCGATGAACAGCAGGAACGCCAGCAGGACGACAAAGTCGGTGTTGCCCAGCGAAAAGAACGGACCTTCTGCCGCCAACGCCGGGCTGGCGACGCCAAAGGTCAGGGCAAGAGCGAGAATGTTGCGCATGTCCTTATCCTTTCGTCCGCTCGGCGACCGCAGCTGCGATTGCGTCTGCATCTGCGCTACCACCCAGCGCCGTCACCAGCGCCTCTGCGGTATCGGTGGCAACAACCTTCACGCTTTCCAGCGCGCCGGCCTTGATTTCAGCGATGGCCTGTTCTGACTCGCCCACCTTGGCGGCGATCTGCGCGTCGGCCTTGGCGATGGCCTCGTCCAGGTCAGCCTGGATTTCAGCGCGGGTTTCTGCGGCAATCCGCTGTGCCTCGGCGCGCGCATCTGCCAGAGCCTGGTTATAGGCCGCTTCGGCCTCACCTGCCTTGGCCTTCAGCTCTTCGGCCGCGGCAATGTCATTGGTGATCGTGCCTTGGCGTTCGGCCAGCACCGCACCGATGCGGGGCAGCGCGACGCGCGACAGGATCAGGTAGATAGCGACCAGAGCGGCCACCAACCAAAAGATCTGGTTGAAGTGAACGGCCAGATCCGGCGTCAGCTGAGGCATGCCCGATGCGCCGCCATGCGCCGCGTCGGCAGCGCCGTGTGCTACATCCTGCGTGTTAGATGCCATGTCGTCCTCCTTGGGAACTTGCCGTTACACCGGGCGGTACGGGGTTCCGCACCGCCCGGCCGTAAGGAAAAAGGTTCCTAAGGTTCTTAGACAGCGAACATCAGCAGCAGAGCAACCAGGAACGAGAAGATGCCCAGTGCTTCTGCGAATGCGATGCCGATGAACAGAGTTGCGGTCTGGGATGCAGCCGCGGAGGGGTTGCGCAGCGCGCCCGCCAGGAAGTTGGCAGCAACGTTGCCGACACCCAGTGCCGCGATGCCGGTACCCATGCCTGCCAGGCCTGCGCCGATGTATGCGAGATCGCCTTCCATTGTGATATCTCCTTACGATTGGAAGTTGACTGTAGAGGTTCGGACCTTGCGACCGCCCCTTAGTGGGACGGGTGCAGCGCGTCTTTCAGATAGACGCAGGTCAGAATGGTGAACACGTAGGCCTGGATAAAGGCCACGAGAACTTCGAGTGCGTAGACCGCGCTGATGGCAAAGATCGGCAGGAACGCCCCGGCGCCCAGGGCACCGGCGAAACCTGCGAACACCTTCAGAACCGCGTGGCCCGCCATGACGTTGCCTGCCAGACGAATGCAGTGGCTGACCGGACGTACGAAATAGGAAATCACCTCGATGATCGCCAGCACCGGGCGCAGCGCCAGCGGCGCCGAGCTGACCCAGAACAGGCCCAGGAACTTGGCGCCGTTCAGTACGAAACCGGTCACGGTCACGGTCACGAACACCAGCAGTGCCAGCACTGCGGTCACGGTGAAATGCGAGGTGGTGGTAAAGGACATCGGGATCAGGCCGAGAAAGTTGGCCATCACGATGAACATGAACAGGGTCATGATATAGGGGAAGAACTTGACGCCGTCCTTGCCGGTCACGTCTTCGACCATCTTGTAGATAAAGCCATAGGCCAGCTCTGCCACGGACTGCGTACGGGTGGGCACGATGGCGCGGCGCGAGGAGCCCAGCACCAGCAGCGCGAACACAGCGGCGACGGCCAGCGCCATCCACAGGGTCACGTTGGTCGGCGTGTACCAAGCCACGTGGTCACCTCCGAACAGCGGCTTGATCTGGAACTGGTCCATCGGGTGGATTGCCAGCTTCGACTCTGCGGGCGCGAAAACCAGGCCCGAGATCAGCACCAGCGCCAGCGCTGCGTAAAAGAAAATTTTGCCCATCAGTCCGCTTCTCCTGTCGCCGGCTGCCGATCCCGCTGGATCAGTCCCGGTCCTGCGCATTCTTGTCGGCCTCATCGGCCAGTTTCTTCTCTTGGATCTCCTGCGCGCTGCGGAGCATCGTCTTTACCCCGGCCGCAAGCCCCAGCAATACAAACAGCACCATGAACACGGGCAGGGTGCCAAACAGCAGGTCGAGCCCGTAACCGATGCCAAAACCGATCGCGAGACCGGCCACCAGTTCAATCACCATTCGCCAGGCCAGATTGGCCATCGAATAATGTTCATCCACGCGCGGCTTGGGCTCTTGGGCCTTACGCGCCGCCGCCAGTTTCTCCTCCAGCTGCGCCAAGCGCTGCTTTTGGTCGTCATCGGTCACGGGCGCCATCCTCACGCGAAATCTGTCTGGGTTGCTAAGGCCAAGGGGCGACGGAGTCAATTACAAGGATTGAAGATTCAGAATCTGACCATGTATCTGTTTTTGCGCAACTTTTCGCCCAAACCGGCGATGGGCGCCGATCTGCCGCGGCCAACAGGATCGTCAAATGGCGTCCGGTCCCATATTCAACCAAAAGGTTGACCTTATCCCACGGTCCCTTTCGGCAGTCTCCAACGCAAAAGTCTGCCGTCGATCAGCAACAGCCCCAGCAGGATCGCCGCCATGCCCCACAGGTGTTCAGCAAGCAGCGGCTCCTGCAGCACATAGGTGCCCAGAAACAGCGCCGACACCGGCGCAATCAGCGTCGGCAGGGTTATGTTGGTCGGCCCCACCTTGGGCAGCACCCAGTAAAAGGCGATGAAGGCGGCCGATGTCAGCACAAATCCGATCACCAGCAGTGCCGCCCAGGTCTCTGGCTGGGAAATCTGCGGAATGCCTTCCTGCCACAGCGCCATCGGCGCGATCGCCACGGTGGCGCCGGTCAGCGCAATCGCCACCAGGACCACCGGCTGCATATCCCGGAATGACCGCGCAAAATTCACGGAGAACGCGTAGCACAGCGGCGCACAAAGGGTAATCAGCACCGCCCACAGCGCCGTGCTCTGGCCGCCACCCAACAGCGGCAGCGACAGCAGCACGATGCCCAGGAAGCCGCACATGACACCCAGTGACTTGAGCGGCGTCGCCCGCTCGCCGCCGGGCCAGAAATGCGACACCACCACCGCCAGCGCCGGGGTGGTCGCATTGACGATCCCCGCCACCCCGCTGGCAATATGCTGCTGACCCAGCGCGTAAAAGGCGAAGGGACCGGCATAGCTCAGCACCCCGAAGCCCAGCAGCGCCAGCCAGCGCCGCAGATCCGCTGTCACCGGCTTGCGTGCCGCCAGGACGTAGATCCAGCAGCCCAGCGCGCCAAAGCCCACCCGCCCCATGGAGACCGACAGTGGCCCCAGTTCGCGCAGCAAAATGGCGTTGAACATGAAGGACATGCCCCAACCGATGCCAAGGACGAAAATGACCAGCCAATATTTCAATGCCATGGCCTCAATCTCCTCCCTTGGTTTCGAGGGGCCACAATGGCGCTTCGCCGCAGATTGTCAAACCCCAATGCCAACGCTAGGAAGAGCGGTATGAGCGCCACCCTCGACACCGTCTTTGCGGCCCTGGCCGACCCCACCCGCCGCGCCATCCTTACGATGCTGCTGGAGGACGACATGGCCGTCACCGACGTGGCAGAGCCCTTCGAGATGTCACTGGCGGCGATTTCCAAACATCTGACCATCCTGACCCGCGCCGGTCTGATCGCCCAGGAAAAGCGCGGCCGGGTGAAATGGTGCAAGCTGCAACCGGATGCGATGCGGGACGCCTCGGTCTGGATGCAGGGGTTTGGCCAGTTCGAGCCCGTGCATCTGGACGCCTTTGAACGTTTCCTCGCCGCCGAACTGGGCGAGGGAGAGACCGGTTAGCGCAGCCCTTGCCCCCAAGCTATCCGGCCCGAGGTCAGACCTCGGCGCGTGGCTTGGCCGGTGCCTTGACCGGCTTGGCATCGCCTTCCAGCAGCATCACCAGCGCCGCGATCGAGGCGGCGACGCCGATCAGCACCATGCCCGACGGCACCCCGCGGCCCAGCGCGATCTCCCATAGAATGACCCAAGTGGGGGTCAGATAGGTATAGGCCATCACCTTGGCCGAGGGCAGCCGCATGGCCGCATATTGCAGCAGCACAAATGTCGCGGAGCTGGCAAAAATCGCGAGATACAGCAGCCCCAGCCAGACAATACCGGGCAGGTTCATCCAGTCTGTCGCCAGAATGTCGCGCCAGCCGAATGCCAGCAACAACAGTGCCCCTGCGATCAGCATGCCAAAGGTGAACACCACCGCAGGCTCGCCGCGGTTCAGCTTGCGCACCATCGGGGTATAGATTGCGTGCAGCACACAGCCCCAGAAATAGATCATTTCGCCGTCGCCGATCTGAAACGCCGCCAGCTGCGCCAGGTCACCCCGCACGATCACCCAGACCGCCCCGGCAGCGCCGATCGCCAACGCCAGCGCCATCCAGCGCGAGGTCACCTGCCGCAACAGCACCCAGCCGAACACCGCGCTCATTACCGGCACCAAGGTGAAGACCGCCGCGGCGCTGACCGGTGCCGCGGTTTTCAGCCCGTGGAACATCAGTACGAAATAGCCGCCAAACAGCCCGCCCAGCACGACATAGCGCCAGGGTGCCTGAAAATGCGTCCGGCGCAGCCCGCGGGTGGCTATTGCGGCAACGCCGATCACCACCGCTGCGATGGCAAACCGCGCAGCATTCAGCGCCGAAGGTGCGATCTCATTGGCCACCATCACCCCGAGCGAGAACGACCCGGCAACAAGGGCCGAAAATGTCAGCATTGCCAAATGCCCGCGCAGCGCCTCGCTCATAGCTGCCACCCCTTGGCCTGTTCCTTCAGAAATTTCAGAAAGGCCTGCACCTTGGTGGTGCGGTGCAGATCCACGTGGGTCACGAGCCACAGCGCGCCCTCCCAATCGGGCAATGGCGCCATCATCTCCACCAGATCGGGTTGCTGGCGCCCCTCCCAGGCCGCCATAAAGCCGATCCCGGCCCCGGCATGCACCGCCTGTTGCATGGTGAAACCATTGGTGCAGCGAAAGGCTATCGTCTCTTTTGGTGCGTGCGCGCGCAGCCAGCGCGAAAACGGTGCGCGGCTGTTCTCGTCGTCGTGGCCGACAAACCGGTGATTGGGAATGTCCTCCACGCCCTTCAGAATACCGTATTTCTCGACGTAGCCGGTGGACGCATAGAGACCGATCTGCTGTTTCATGAAAGGCTGCACCACATTGTCCGGCTGATCCGGCGCATTGCCCGCGCGGACCGCGACATGCGCCTCACCGTACTCCAGCCGAAACAGCCGGTCGCCGGTCAAATAGCGAATGATCAGTTCCGGGTGCATGTCCTGAAACACCTTGAGCGCCGGCACCATCATCGGCGCAAACGATGCAAGCGAGGTCACCACCAGCTCTCCGGAAACATCGTCGCCCTGCCCTTTGAGCCGCCCGACCAGTTGGTTGAACTGGTCATCGGTCGCCTGTGCCACCCGCAGCAGATCCTGACCCGATTCCGTCGGCGTATAGCCGCGCGCGTGGCGCTGGAACAGTTTGACCCCCAGCCGTGCCTCAATGGCATCGATGTGGCGGATCACGGTGGCATGATGCACCCCCAGAACCTCTGCCGCGCCGCTGACCGTGCCCATACGGGCCACCTGATAGGCGGTGCGAACCTCGTCCCAATTATCCACGGCGGTCTCCTTGTCTGCGAGCAGCTGACCTGCGCGCATTCGCACATTTGCTGTGATATATCGGCGATTGCGTTCGAATTTGCAATAACGCAAATCTATCCCGGAACTCGAAAAACACTGAACGGGAACACCGATATGACACGCACAACCCTCCACATCGACGCCTCCGCCCGCACCGAAGGCTCAGTAACCCGCGACCTGTCTGCACAGATCGTCAACCGCCTTGGCGCCGCAACAGTGATCCGCCGCGATCTGGCTGTGCCACTGCCACTTCTGGACAGCGCCTGGATCGGAGCAAATTTCACCCCCGCCGACCAGCGCAGCGAACAGCAAAAGGAGCTCCTTGCCCTGTCCGACAGGCTGATCGACGAGTTGGAACAGGCTGACACCATCGTGATCGGCGCGCCGATCTACAACTTCTCTGTGCCCGCCACGTTGAAGGCATGGATCGACCTGGTGGCCCGCGTGGGCGTTACCTTCCGCTACACGGAGACCGGCCCGTTGGGCCTGCTACAGGGCAAGCGGGCCGTTATCGCCGTGGCTTCTGGCGGCACCCAGGCAGGATCCGACATTGATTTCGCCACCACCTACCTTCGCCACATGTTGGGCTTCATCGGCATCACCGATGTCGAGGTTGTGGCCGCCGACGCCATGTCGATCGACGCAGAGGGCGCTCTGGCCAAAGCAAAATCGCAGATTGAGGCACTCGCAGCCTAAGGCTCCCATGGCCCTTGCTGCCAGCCGCGTCGTCGGCTGGCGGTTGTTCAACGTTTGTCAGCCCATTGTCGCCGTGGCAGTCTGCCCTCAGCGATATAGCAAGGGCAGACAGAATTATGAAAAAGATCGGCATTCTCGGCGGAGTCGGCTGGGCCTCCACAATCGATTACTATCGCGCCATCTGCACCGGTGCCGCCCGCTTTCACGCCGCCCGCGGGGCCACTCCACCGCTACCGGTACCGCCGATCACCATCGAAAGCGTCGTGCAGGCCGACACCCGCGCCCTGCGCGGTCGCGCCGGGGATGACGCCAGCTGGGCCGCTTTCGACGCTGTCTTCCGCGACGCTATGCTGACGCTGGAGCGCGCCGGCTGCGATTTTGCCCTGATTGCCTCCAACACCCCGCACACCCGGCTGCATGCCATCCAGGAGGGCCTGATGATGCCGGTCCTCAGCATCTTTGACGCCGCGGCCCGGGCCACGGCCCAGACCGGCGCCGCCCAGGCGCTGGTACTGGGCACCACCGTCACCATGCAAGCGCGCAACTATGCCGCTGTGCTGGCCGAGCATGGCGTGGCCGCCAACGATCCGCTGCCAAGTGACGCCGTCGCCGAAATGCAAGCGATGATTGACGAGGACTTTTACGGCGGAGCCACGGCCACCGCCCGCGACCGGCTGCTTGGACTTTGCCGCGCCCACGCGGCCCCCGGCAGCGCCATCCTGCTGGCCTGCACCGAATTGCCGCTGGCGTTTCCCGACCACCTCGATGATGCCAGCTTTGAGGCGGAGGGGTTTCTGTTCGTGAACCCATCAGCAGCACATGTGGCGGCGGCACTGACGCTGGCCCTGGACGAGGACCCGGGCGGCTAGATCCAGGTCACCTCAACCCCGGTCTTTTCAAAGAACGCCAGCAAATCGTCCCGCGCCATCACTACGGTGCGGTCGTTGACCAGCGGGTGCATGCAGATCACGTCTGCCTCCTGCGCCTGCGCATCCAGATAAAAGCGCACCCCTTGCTGCGCCCCGGTGATCATCGCCAGCGGGCTGACCGCGCCGGGGCGAATGCCGAGGTTCTCCAACAGCCGCTCGGGCGAGCCGAACGACAGCCCACCCACGCCCAGCTCTGCGCTTAGCGCCTTGAGGTCGATGGCCCGGTCCTGCTCCAGCGAGACCAGGTGATTGCGTTTCTTGCGGTCGCGCAGATACAGATTCTTCAGCCGCAAGGCCCGCACACCCGGCTCCAGGAACTGGGCCTCGACACCCTTGGCGTCCCCGACCGTGCGCAGCGGCACATGGGTGTGCAGTCGATAGGCGATGCCCCAAATGTCCAACTGCGCCAGCAGCGCGTCCGATGTGACAGGCAGGCTGTCCTGATAGGCAGATGAGGCGTCCATGGTGCTGCTCCGCAAACCGTGTGTGGAATGCGGCGCAGATCACTGAAAATACCTCGGAAATGCAAGCCGTATCATCACGGCCCGCGTCCCAACCGAACAACCGACAACCCGAAGGGCCAGACACCCCGCAGATTATCTGCCAGCGACTGGGTCACGCCCCGGCGAAATCGCCGCGCCGCGCTTCCTCGTAATGGTCGAAATCAGTGCTGAACCAACCGGTGCCGCGGGTGGCACTGGCCAATGTGTTGCACAGCTCGTCCTGCGCCGCCATCGGCAGCAGGGTCTCGAACACATCCCAGCCCGTCGCGCCATCTTCGGCTTCGAACCCAAGGATCTGGCCCTTCATGCCGCTGACCACCGGCACCAACCCACCCGTGAACACCGAAGGCACATGGATCTGCACCCGCATGATCGGTTGCAGCAGGGTCAGCCCGGCCTCTGCCAAAGCCTCCTTCACCGCGTGGTTGCCTGCGGTGCGGAAGGCATAGTCGGAGCTGTCCACGGAATGATGTTTGCCATCCTTCAGCGTGACGCAGACATCAACCACCGGATGGCCGTTCGGCCCCTGCGCCAAGGCCTCGCGCGCGCCCGCCTCGACCGAGGGGATGTAGTTCTTGGGCACCGCACCGCCCTTGACCGTCTCTTCAAACACGAACCCGCTGCCGCGCGGCAACGGCTTCACCTCGATCACCACATCGGCAAACTGTCCGGCACCGCCAGACTGCTTGCGGTGCCGGTACTGGATCTGCACCGCCCGTTTGATGGTTTCGCGCAAGGCGGGCGGCACAGTTGCTTCCTCGACCTCGACCCCGAATTCCGAGTGCAGCATCTGCTTCACCCGCCGCATGTGCAGCGGTCCCTGCACATGCAACAGCGCATGTCCGCTAGCCTCATCCTGTGAGACCACCAGCGCCGGGTCGACCTCTGCCAGCCGCTCCAGCGCACCCGACAGCCTTGCATCATCGCGTTCGTGCAGCGGGGTAATCACCCGCCGGAAGGTCGAAGGCCGCGGCTGCGCCCAGTCTGGCAGCGGCGCGGCCCCGTCCGCGCCATAGGCATAGCCGAGGTTCAGGTGATCCGATTTCACGGCCTGGCCGACATCGCCCGCGCTCAGCCGTCCGACCTGGCCGCCGATGCTGCTGAGACTGCCCAGCGCGGCACCGCCGACCGGGCGGCCGCTGCCGACCTCGGCACCCATTGCGCGCACCAGCACAGTCTTACCCAGGTGCTTGACCAGATCCCCCATGCAGCCCACTGCCAGCACATCCCCCGCAGATGACAACCGCTTTAACGCGGCCCCCACGTCAGGCGCCTCGTGGCGCAGCGATTTCATCAGCCGCAGGATGCCGTTCTTATGCTCAGCCGAACCCAGCAGCGCCGGAAACAGGTCATTGTGCTGTAGCACCTTGGTGGCCACGTCATAGACCTCCTCCGCCATCACCTGCTGATCCTCGATCAACTCCTCCAGCAGCGTGTCGTCGAAATCGGCCAGCGCCTCCAGCAGCTCGGCACGGGCCTCCTGCTCGCGGGCATACATCGCCACCGGCAGTTCGATCAGCGCCGAAAGCTCGCCCTCGCGGTATTTCCAGGCCCGCTCCGAGATCAGATCCACAGCACCCACAACCTGTCCGTCCTCACGAATCGGCACCTGCCGCAGGATGATGTTGTGGCTGCAATAGGCCTGAAGCGCGGCGACGATCTCCGCCACCCGGTCTTCCGCCTGATCCATGCGATTGACAAAAATAAAGGCGGGGATCCCCGCCTCCTCCAGCTTGCGCAAATACGGCGCGCTGAGGACCGCAGCCCCGGCGTCAGCCGACACACAGAGCACCGCTGCATCGCTGGCCGCCAGTGCAGGCCCCGCCTGCGCCAGGGTGTCGGCACCACCCGCGATATCGATGACGGCCCAGTCCTCACCCATGAATGAAAAAGGCTGCAAGGCGGCGACGCCTGCAACCTCCTGCCGCTTACCCGCGGTGCCGTCCAACCCCGCCAACGCTGTCGCCAGCGTCGATTTGCCGGACTGTGACGGCCCTATTATTGTGAAAACGCGCATGTTCCCAGATCCTCCCCTGGCTGATACAGCTGCCTGCATAGGCCCCGCACCCCGCCATCGTCGGGTCCGGTGAACCATGCCTGTGCCAAAAGAAGCCCGCCTCGATGCGCCCCCGCCTGCTGGGATACAGCATCACCGGGTAGCCCGATGATGTTGGCCAGCTGCCACTCCCTGTGTCAAGCGCGCAGAGGGCGTAGACAGTCGGCGCCGAAGCCTCCGCGCCAGTCGGCACGGCAATCCTTGACAAAGGTTGACTCGGCCGCCTGTTTCAGCGTATCGCCTGCCCCAGCATCCGGGAGATCTGAATCTTCCGGTCCCTGCCCGTGCCAGGGATCGCCCTCCACCAGCGTGTTACGCCCGTGGGGGCAAAGCTGCTTGGATTGCTCCCACGTCTCATACAGGGACCGGTGGCATTTGCGCATGGTCCGCTTGTCCCCTACATACGGGGGCGCCACAGTTTAAACCGGCATCAGGAGGCCGCAGGCATGTTTGAAAATCTATCCGAACGCCTTTCCGGCGTCTTTGACCGGCTGACAAAACAGGGCGCTCTGAACGAGGAAGACGTCAAATCCGCCCTGCGCGAAGTCCGCGTTGCGCTGCTTGAGGCTGACGTCTCGCTGCCGGTGGCCCGCGATTTCGTCAAACGGGTGCAGGACCAGGCGACCGGTCAAGCGGTGACCAAATCGGTGACCCCCGGCCAGCAGGTCGTCAAGATCGTGCATGACGCACTCGTGGACGTGCTGACCGGCGAGGAAGACCCCGGTCGCCTGAAAATCGACAGCCCGCCCGCGCCCGTGCTGATGGTCGGCCTGCAAGGCTCTGGTAAGACCACCACCACCGGCAAGCTGGCGAAACGCCTGAAGGAGAAAGAGGGCAAGAAGGTCTTGATGGCCTCGCTCGACGTCTACCGTCCCGCGGCGATGGACCAGCTGGCGGTGCTCGGAACCCAGATCGGCGTCGACACGCTGCCGATCGTGCCCGGCCAGAAACCCGTCGACATCGCCAAACGCGCCAAGCAGCAGGCAACGCTGGGCGGCTATGACGTCTACATGCTCGACACCGCCGGCCGTCTGCACATCGACGAGACCCTGATGCAGGAGGTCGAGGACGTCCGCAACGTGGTGTCCCCGCGTGAGACGCTTCTGGTGGTCGACGGCCTGACCGGTCAGGTCGCGGTTGAGGTGGCTGAGGAATTCGACGCCAAGATCGGAATCAGTGGCGTGGTCCTCACCCGGATGGACGGCGACGGCCGTGGCGGTGCGGCGCTGTCGATGCGCGCGGTCACCGGCAAGCCGATCCGTTTTGTCGGCCTGGGCGAGAAGATGGACGCCCTGGAAACCTTCGAGGCGGAGCGGATTGCCGGCCGGATCCTCGGCATGGGCGACATTGTGGCGCTGGTCGAAAAGGCGCAGGAAACCATCGAGGCCGAGCAGGCCGAAAAGATGATGAAGCGCATGATGAAGGGTCAGTTCAACATGAACGACCTGAAGATGCAGCTTGAACAGATGCTCCAGATGGGCGGCATGGAGGGCATGATGCAGATGATGCCCGGCATGGGCAAGATGGCCAAACAGGTTCAGGACTCCGGCATGGACGACAAGGTGCTGAAGCGCCAGATCGCCATGATCCAGTCGATGACCAAGAAAGAGCGCGCCAACCCTGCACTGTTGCAGGCCTCCCGCAAGAAACGCATCGCGGCTGGCTCCGGCATGGAGGTTTCCGACCTCAACAAGCTTCTGAAAATGCACCGGCAGATGGCCGATGTGATGAAGAAGATGGGCAAGATGGGCAAAGGCAAGATGCTGAAACAGGCCATGAAGGGCATGTTCGGCAAGGGTGGCGGCATGCCCGGCATGGAAGGCATAGGCGGCATGGACCCCAGCCAGATGGATCCCAAGGCGCTGGAAGCGGCCGCCAAGGCAATGGGCGGCGGCAAGGGGCTGCCCGGCGGCCTGCCCGGACTGGGTGGCGGTATGGGCCTGCCCGGTGGCCTCAGCGGCTTTGGCAAGAAGAAATAACGGATGACCGTGTTCACCCCCTCTCAGGAAAACCGTGACCTGATCCCCCGCGCCTTGGCGGCGGGAGTTCAGGTGCTGCGCGCGCATCACGCGGCGAAGCATACGGCTGTCGAGGGCGTGGAAAAGGACATTGGGACAGGTTGGCACCGCGTTACACCCGGGATTCTGGCCGCAAATGGACTGGAGGCCAACGCATGAGCTTTCATCAAATTTGCGACAAGAATGCGGCACGGTGCGCCGCTCCGGCGCCACACTTAACCGAAAGTTACGCAGTTTCCGAAATACTCCTTCACCGGATGGGTGAAATTTATGCTGGGCGGCCCGCCGCCCGGGTAGAGGGGTATGGAATGACTGATTCACATGAACCGTTCCCGCGGCTGGTCTCCAAGCGGCTGGTACTCATGTCGCCGGCCGATCCGGCGTTTGATGCCAACGCGGCTTTCCTTGACGCGGACGCGCCAAAATTCGTTGATGCGGCGTCGGACCCGGATTCGCTGTGGTGGTCGATTGCCACCATCATTGGCCATTGGCACCTGCACGGTTACGGGTTGTTTGCAGTGATCGAACGCAGCACCGGGCAGACCGTCGGCCTCGTGGGCCCTTGGTTCCCCAAGGGCTGGCCGGAGCCGGAGCTGTCTTGGCACCTGATGGAACCCGGCCGTGGCAAGGGCTACGCCAGCGAAGCGGCGCAATGCGTGCTGCACTGGCTCTTCACCGAGGCCGGTTGGGACAATATCGTCTCTTATGTGCCCGAGGAAAACCACGCCTCGGTGGCGCTGGCCCGTCGGGTGGGCGCGCGGCCGGAAAACCCGGTATCGTTCCGCCTGCAACCGGCACCGAACATCCGCGCCTGGCGGCACATGTCGCCGCGAAATCCTCATACGACCGCGCCCGCTGCGCGAGGGCTGCTGCACTGATGCGCCGTCCGGGGATCATATCCCGGCGCTGCCGCGCCTTCCTGACAGGGAGGGCGCGCTGATGCCGCATGACATCCCGGTCATCGAAACCCGGCGCCTGGTGCTGCGCGGGCCAGAGCCACAGGACTATCCCGATTTCAAGGCCACCTTCAGCTCCTACCGCTCGCGCTTCATGGGCGGGCCGCTGAACACATACGAGGCCTGGATGCTGTACGCGGCAGAGATCGGCCATTGGGAGGTGCGCGGCTTTGGAATGTGGATGATTCACGACAAGCTGACGGACGAGACCTACGGCATGGCAGGCGGCTGGCAGCCCGCAGGCTGGCCAGAGCGCGAAATTGCCTGGATCATCTGGCCCGGTGCGGCCGGCAAGGGCTATGCCCTGGAGGCGGCCCATGCCGCGCGTGGACATTTTTATTCAAACCTGGGCTGGGAGACGGCGGTCAGCTATATCGACCCCAAGAATCTCGACTCGATCCGGCTGGCCGAACGGCTTGGCGCGCACAAGGACCACGCCGCCGCAACCATCGACGGCAATGACGCCGTCTATCGCCACCCCGCGCCGGACACGCTGAAAGGCAGCCAGATGGCACACGGCATCGAAATGGAAATCGGGCACTACGCCGATCCGCTGTTCAAGCCGGAGGGTTGGGCCATTGACTGATTTTCACCGCTATCTCGCCACCGCGGCGCGGCCTGACGTTTCTGCAACCCCGATGCGGAGATCCTTTTGATGACGACCGACACCCAAGACGCCATTGCCCGCGCAGCCGAGCTGCTGAAAGGGCACCGCGAAAGCATCGACCGCCTGGATGCGATCCTCGTCTATACCCTGGGCGAGCGGTTCAAGCACACCCAGGCGGTGGGTCGGCTCAAGGCCGAACACGACCTTCCCCCGTCCGATCCCACCCGCGAAGCGGCGCAGATCGCACGGCTCGAAGACTTGGCGAAGCGGGCCGATCTGGACCCGGAGTTCGCCAAGGCATTTTTGAACTTCATCATCGGTGAAGTCATCCGACACCATAAGAAACACCAAGAATAACAATCAACAACAGGACAACCGGGGCATACCCCGGACAACGCCATCAAAGGAGATGTACCCATGGCAATGAAAATTCGTCTGGCCCGCGGCGGCTCGAAAAAGCGTCCCTTCTACCGCATCGTGGCTGCCGACAGCCGCATGCCGCGCGACGGCCGTTTCATCGAGAAGCTGGGCATTTACAACCCGCTGCTGCCGAAAGATTCGGAAGAGCGCGTGAAAATGGACATGGAGCGCGTGCAGTACTGGCTGGACCAGGGCGCACAGCCCACCGACCGTATCGCCCGCATGCTGGAAGCTGCCGGCGTCCGTGAAAAGGCTGCCCGCAACAACCCGAACAAAGGCACCCCGGGCAAGAAAGCCCAGGAACGCGCCGAAGAGAAAGCTGCCAAGGCTGCTGAAGCTGCCGAAGCTTCTGCTGACGCGGAATAAATCCGTGGCGCTGCGGGGGGCCTTTTCCGAGGAGTTTCGCAGCCAGCTTGATCTGCTGATGCGGCTCCGGCGCGATGTGCGCCGGTTCCGCAGCGATCCGGTGGAAGAGGCAGTGCTGATGCGCTGCCTCTCTGCCATTCCGCTGGCACCCTCAGTTGGGCTCAGCGAGCCCTGGCGCATCCTGCGGGTGGACAGCGACACAGCCCGCGCCGCCGCGCTGAAGAATTTCGAAACGGCCAATGCCCAGGCTCTGACGGGTTACTCCGGTGACCGGGCAAGCAAATATGCACAGCTGAAGCTCTCTGGCATGCGCGACGCACCGGTGCAGCTGGCGATCTACTGCGACGATGAAACGGCGCAGGGCCACGGGCTAGGCGCCGCTACGATGCCGGAGATGCGGCGCTATTCGGTAGTCACGGCCGTTACCCTGTTCTGGCTCGCCCTGCGGGCCGAAGGTTTGGGGTTGGGCTGGGTCTCCGTGCTGGACCCCGAGCAGTTGAACCGCGATCTGAAGGTTCCTGAAGGCTGGCAGCTGATCGGCTATTTCTGCATCGGCTATCCCGAGCGCCAGTCAGACACGCCCGAACTGCAGGAGGCCGGCTGGGAAAGCCGCATGGCCGACCTGCCGCTGGAAACCCGCTGAGGCTGCCATGGGACGGTTGATCCGGCTTGTGTTTTTTGTTGCAGTGGCCTTTACCGCAGGGATCTTTTTTGAACGCAACCATCAAAGCGAACTCTGCGACCAATCCGGCGGCCAGTGGCTGCGGGCAGGGTTCTGTGCAAAGGAATGACACGATGAGCGATCTGATCTGCGTGGGGGCGCTGGCCGGCGCCTTTGGCGTGCGCGGCGAGGTGCGGCTCAAGAGCTTCTGCGCCATCCCCGACGAAATCGAGACCTATTCACCGCTCAGCAATGAGGACGGCAGCCAGAGCTACAGTCTGGCGATTACCCGCGCCGTCAAGAACGGCTTTGCGGTGCGGATCGTCGGGGTGGACACCAAGGAAGACGCTGATGCCCTGAAGGGGCTGCGCCTGTTTGCCCGCCGCGACCAGCTGCCGAACCTGCCGGACGATGAATATTACCACGCCGACCTGATCGGGCTGGAGGTCTATGACACCGGCGGCACCCTGCTGGGCACAGTGCTTTCGGTGCAGAACCACGGCGCGGCCGATCTGCTGGAGGTACATGGGCCGGGACTGAAATCCACCGTGCTGCTGCCCTTCACGCTGGAGGCGGTGCCGACTGTGGATCTGGCGCAGAAGCGCATCGTCGCAGACCCGCCGGAAGGGCTGTTCTAGGGCTCGCCGGCTTCCGCCGCCCGCAGCGTTTCGAACGCCGCTGCCACGGCCTCCATCTGGCGCTGACTGCGATGATCCAGCGGCCGTGGGCGGCCTGCCAACTGCCGCCAGATGCGTAACAGGCGCAGTGCGTAGAAAAAGCCAAAGACGGGATCATCCGCAGGATCGCTGCCATACCCCTGCGCAAAGGCCTGCCAATCCGCCTTTGCCACGCCACCAAATCCCACCACCTGCCCTTGTGGCGCCTGAAGATCCGGACAATTGGCTAGCCAAAGATTGGCCAGATCGCGCTGTGGAAAGTTGCCGTTGTGGTTGGAAAAATCGATAAAGGTCACCTGCTCTGCGGACATCAGCATGTTGCGCAGATGCAGGTCGCCATGCTCCACCGCGGCGATGAACCTGCACCCGCGCGCACGCCGCCCCTGCCGATGCAGATAGGCACACAGACCAAGAAATTTCTTGGGGCGCAACACCGAAAGCGTGTCATCCCGTACCCGCTGCGCTTGCTTCGCCACATCCGCCAAAAAGGGCTTTGGCCAGAACTGGCGCTCCTGCAGCGCTGACACCCGGTGCAATGCTGCAACCGCATGCCCCGCGCGCTGAAGAACCGCCTCCCGTCGGCCCAGCCCGTAGCCAGACATCGCCAATTCCCGTGCCCCGGTATCGCCTGGCGCGAATTCCATCAGTGCCAGACCGCGCTGCGGATCCTGCCAGAGAATCTCAGGCACCGAGACGCCCGCCACATCGGCCAACGCCCGCGCGGCTGCGTTATGGCGCTCAAGGCGGCGGGCCAGGCGGGTTGGCGTGACGCCGCCGAATTCAGCACGCAGCACATATTCCGCACCGTCAGCTGTGGTGATCCGCAGCACGCAGCGCACGTCCTCACAGCGGCTGTTCACTTGCATCCTGCGAAACCGCGCGCCCTCTGCTGGCAGGTCCAGCGCGGCGGCGATCTCAGGCCACGGCGCCTGGGCGCGCTGCTGAACTTCCACCATTGCGGCGAACTGCTCCTGTGACGGTGGCTGTGAATTCATGCACCCCCCAAAGCTTGGTATTGCGTCCGGCTGTGACTGGACTAAACACTCAATCCATGAGTGCTGCAAACAAATCCCACGGTCGCAAGGCCATCCGTCCGACCCTGAAACCGCGCGAGCTGATGACGCCGACGCCGGATCTGGCGGGGGTGTGGAAGGCCAAGATCATTACCCTGTTTCCCGATGCCTTTCCCGGTGTCTTGGGCGAAAGCCTGACCGGCAAGGCGCTACAGCAGGGGCTGTGGCAGCTGGAAACTACCGATCTGCGCGAATTCGGCGTGGGCAAACACCGCAACGTCGATGACACCCCCGCAGGCGGCGGCGCCGGGATGGTGCTGCGCGCCGATGTGCTGGGCGCGGCGATCGAACACACGATGGCGGGCACCGGCGGCACCTGGCCGTTGGTCTACCTGTCCCCACGCGGCCGCCGGATGGACCAGCGGATGATGCAGGATTTCGCCCGGTGTGACGGCATCACCCTGCTGTGCGGTCGGTTCGAGGGCGTGGACGAGCGGGTGCTGGAACACTACGGCATCCAGGAGGTTTCGCTAGGGGATTTTGTTATGACCGGTGGCGAGCTTGCGGCACAGGCCTTGATCGACGCGACTGTCCGCCTGATCCCCGGCGTGCTGGGCAATCAGGCCTCAACCGAGGAGGAAAGCTTTTCCTCCGGCCTGCTGGAGCATCCGCAGTACACCCGCCCCGCCGAATGGAAGGGCCGCGAGATACCGGACATTCTGATGTCGGGTCACCACGGCAAAATCGCCGAGTGGCGCCAGCAGATGAGTGAAGAAATTACCCAAACGCGCCGCCCGGACCTGTGGGCCGACCATCAGGCCCGCAAAGCCCCCAAGCGCTGACCGCCCCCGCACGCCAAGCGCATCAAATCATTGCAGGATTGCCCCTGCCGTGTTTATGCTCGCTCATATTCGTTGAGATATAGGAGAGACCAGGGTGGCGGGAAAATTCGAACTGTACCAGGACAAGGCCGGGGAGTTTCGCTTTCGGCTGAAGGCAGGCAATGGCGAGAACATTCTGGCGAGCGAAGGCTACAAGCAAAAGGCCAGCGCCGAAAATGGCATCGCCTCGGTGCGCAAGAACGCCGTTGAAGATGCGCGGTACGAGCGCAAGGACACCACCACGGGCAAGTTCATGTTCAACCTGAAAGCCAGCAACGGCCAGGTGATCGCCAGTTCACAGAGCTACGCCAGTGTCTCGGGCCGTGACAACGGCATTGAATCCGTGAAGAAAAACGCCCCCGACGCCGCACTGGACGACCAGACCGCCTGAAGCGGCGGCCCACAGTAACGGCTACGGCCGCAAATCTTACGACAGAAGATCTGGCAAGAGTTTTCGAAAACTCTTGCCCGCCGTACCGTCGAGCCCTTGTTTTGCCAAGCGACCCGCCGTATACAGCGCCGGTCTGGATTCGCTTTTGCGGACCCGGACCGTCGGCCGTTGGATCAAACCTGCAAATCTTCTTCGGTTTGCCGTGGGATCCGGCTCCGGCAGTAAGGAACAGACGACGTGATCTCTGGCGGGCGCGGCTAGCGGACCCGGTGAAGACCAGGAGCTCTCATGACGGCGAAACCTCTGTGGACCAAACCACAGGCAGATTTAGGAGAGTTGCGATGGACCTGATCGCACAGCTGGAGGCGGAACAGATCGCCGCCCTGGGGAAAGAGATCCCCGACTTCAAAGCCGGTGACACCATCCGTGTCGGCTACAAAGTGACCGAAGGCTCGCGTTCGCGGGTGCAGATGTACGAAGGCGTGTGCATCAGCCGCAAGAACGGTAAGGGCATCTCCGGTTCCTTCACCGTCCGCAAGATTTCGTTTGGCGAAGGCGTGGAACGTGTGTTCCCGCTGTTCTCGACCAACATCGATTCGATCGAGGTTGTGCGTCGTGGCCGCGTCCGTCGCGCCAAGCTGTACTACCTGCGCGCGCGCCGCGGTAAATCGGCCCGTATCGCAGAAGATGCGAACTACAAGCCCAAAAAAGCCTGAGGAGT
This sequence comes from Leisingera sp. SA32, assembly GCF_056033425.1. Taxonomy (NCBI): domain Bacteria; kingdom Pseudomonadati; phylum Pseudomonadota; class Alphaproteobacteria; order Rhodobacterales; family Roseobacteraceae; genus Leisingera; species Leisingera sp. SA32. The sequence continues at coordinate 96,567 of NZ_JBVYHB010000007.1, forward strand.
GGTATCATGAAAAAAGACACCCATCCCGACTACCACTTCATCGACGTCAAAATGACCGACGGCACCATCCTCAAAATGCGCTCCACCTGGGGTTCTGAAGGTGACCAACTGGCGCTGGACATCGACCCGACCGTGCACCCGGCCTGGACCGGCGGCACCTCGCGTCTGATGGATGCCGGCGGCCGCGTGTCGAAGTTCAAGAAAAAATACGAAGGCCTGGGCTTCTAAGCCGCCTGCCGTATTTTGCGAACTCCCGAAGGCTGCCCCGGACGGGCGGCCTTCTTTCATTTTTTTATATCGCTGAGGCCTGTTGCGCCTCGCGGGAAAGACAGCTCTCCTCTTGAAACAAGCCCTGGCAGACGCACTGCAAGAACGCGGATATGAAACCCTGACCCAAGTGCAGGAAGCGGTGACCCAGCCCGAGACGGCCGGTCGCGACCTTCTGGTGTCGGCACAGACCGGCTCGGGCAAGACCGTGGGCTTTGGCCTGGCGCTGGCCCCCACACTGCTGGGCGAGGCCGAGGTATTCGGCGCGGCCGCCGCGCCGCTGGCGCTGGTGATTGCCCCCACCCGCGAGCTGGCGTTGCAGGTCAAGCATGAGCTGAGCTGGCTCTACCGGGGGGCAGATGCGCGCATCGCGTCCTGCGTCGGCGGCATGGACATGCGGGACGAGCGCCGGGCGCTGGAACGCGGCGCGCATATCGTCGCAGCTACACCGGGGCGCCTGCGCGACCACATCATGCGCGGTTCCATCGACCTCAGCCAGGTGCGCGGCGTGGTGCTGGACGAGGCGGATGAGATGCTGGACCTCGGCTTCCGGGAGGATCTGGAATTCATTCTCGGCGAAGCGCCGGAAGACCGCCGCACGCTGCTGTTCTCGGCCACCGTTCCGGCCGGTATTGCCAGCCTGGCGGAGACCTTTCAGAAGGACGCCATGCGGATCAAGACCGCAGGCGAGACCAAGCAACACAGCGACATCGAATACCGGCTGATGAGCGTGGCGCAGGCCGATGCCGAAAACGCGATCATCAACGTACTGCGCTACTACGAGGCGCCCAGCTCCATCGTATTCGCCAACACCCGCGCGGCCGTGAACCGACTGGCGGCGCGTCTGACCAACCGCGGCCTGCCAGTGGTGACCCTATCGGGTGAGCTGTCCCAGGCCGAGCGCAGCCACGCGCTGCAGGCGATGCGCGACGGGCGCGCCCGGGTCTGTGTGGCCACCGATGTCGCCGCCCGCGGTATTGACCTGCCGGGGCTGGAACTGGTGGTCCACGCCGAGCTGCCGTCGAACCATGAAACCCTGCTGCACCGCTCCGGTCGGACCGGCCGCGCCGGGCGCAAGGGCGTCAGCGCGCTGATTACCCCGCCCAAGGCCCGCAGCAAGGCTTTGCGTTTGTTGAAATGGGCCAAGCTGACGGCCGAACACTGCGAGGCACCGTCTGCCGACGACATCCTCGCCCGTGACGAAGAACGCATGCTGGCCGATCCGATCTGGCAGGAACCGGTGACAGAGAGTGAACAGGCTGGCGTGCAGACCCTGCTGGACACTTTCACGCCGGAGCAAATCGCAGCGACCTATCTGCGCCTGTTCCGCAGCCGCCATTCGGCGCCGGAAGAGCTGCGCCCGGTCGACGGACAAGAGGCGCGCAAAGAGCGCAAGGAACGCAAGCCCTTTGGGCCTTCGGTCTGGTTCTCGCTGTCCGGTGGTCGAGCCACGGGTGCGGATCCGCGCCGGGTGCTGCCGATGCTGTGCAAGGCGGGCGACATCGACCGCGACGCCATTGGCGCCATTCGGATTCAGGAAAACGAGACCTTTGCCGAAATCAGCGAAGCAGCTGTCGCAGGCTTCCTCAAAGCGCTAGACGGCAAGACAGAGCTGGAGCCCGGCGCGGTTCTGACCCGGCTGTCAGAAGCGCCCGATCTGCCGCCGCCGCCGCGCCGCGGTCCCGGTGGCCCCGGCGGCCCCAAGGGCGGCTTCAAAGGCGACCGCGGTCCCAAGCCGCATCGCGGCAAGCCGGACGGCGCCAAGCCTTCTTACCGGAAATCCGACGCCGGTGACGACAGCCGCCCGCCACGCAAGGACTGGAAAGACAAACCGCGGCGTGACGACCGGGCTGAGCAGCAAGAGCGTCCCGAACGCACCGAACGCCCGAAGCCGCGCCCCCAAGAGCGGCCGCGCAAACCTGCGCCCGCAGTAACCGCCAAGCCCAAAGGCGCCTCGGACCCATCCAAGCGGATGACCCGCCCCGGCGCACCGACAGGCAAGCCCTCAGGCAAATCGGCTGGAAAACCCGCGGGCAAATCCTTCTCTGCCAAGGGGCCGAAGCCGCCCGCGGGCAAGCCTAACAGCAAGAAGAACAAGGCCCGCGCCACGGTGGCCAAACCGGGCAAAGGTGGCGACGCGCGCCCCAAGCAAAAGGGCAGCGGGCCGTCGAAACACAGGTGAAACACTAAATTCACCAGCCTGCGCCCGCGGCTTTTCTTGTCCGATTCCAGAGCCTATACAGGGGCTCAATATGAAAAACGTGCCGAAAGCACGAACGAAGGGACCGGAACATGGCGCATATCATTGTCGTCGGCAACGAGAAGGGCGGCGCGGGCAAATCCACCGTATCCATGCATGTCGCAACCACCCTGGCCCGTCTGGGCCACCGGGTTGCGGCGCTGGACCTTGACCTGCGGCAGCGCTCCATGGGGCGCTACCTCGAAAACCGCAAGGATTTCTGTGCCAAGGCAGGGTTGGAACTGCCCATGGTGGAAATACACGAGCTGCCGGAGATCGATGCGGCCAGCCTTCAGCCGGGTGAAAACGTTTACGACCACCGTCTGTCGGCCGCGGTTTCCGCGCTGGAAGGTGGCCATGATTTCATTCTGATCGACTGCCCAGGCTCGCACACCCGGCTCAGCCAGGTGGCGCATTCGCTTGCGGATACGCTGATCACCCCGCTGAACGACAGTTTTGTGGATTTCGACCTGCTGGCGCATGTGGACCAGAAAGGCGAGAAGATCACCGGCCCGTCGGTCTACTCGGAAATGGTCTGGAACGCCCGGCAACTGCGCGCCCAAGCCGGACTGAAGCCAATCGACTGGATCGTGATCCGCAACCGGGTCGGCACCCAACGCATGGTCAACAAGGAAAAGATGGAACGCGCCATCGGCATGCTGTCCAAAAGGATCGGCTTTCGCGTCGCACCGGGGTTTTCCGAGCGGGTGATTTTCCGCGAATTGTTCCCACGCGGACTGACGCTGCTGGATCTCAAGGACATCGGTGTCAAGCAGCTTAACATTTCCAACATCGCCGCGCGGCAGGAGCTTCGCGACATGATGAAAGAGGTGAACCTGCCGGGCGTCGAAATCAGCATCTGATCCGGTCCCGGCAGGTGCCGTCGCCCGGCTGAGGTTGCGCGCCGACGGTCGCAGACTGCCGCCGGTTCAGCTTTCGCAGGAACAGTCACCGCGGTAGATTGTATAAAGCTCGATCGGGTCGGCGACACCGCGCAGCATGTAGCGCCCCAGCGACACCAGATCATGGTTTGTCCCCTGCGCCGCGCGCTTTACGTCCTCGGACATGATGATGTTCTGCCCGACCGAGCGGTGCATCCCGGCAATCCGCGCGGTCTGGTTCACGGTTTGACCGATGACCGTGAAATCCAGCCGGTTCTTGGCACCGATGTTGCCGTAGAGAATGTCCCCCGCATGCAACGCCAGCGTGAAGCCGGCCGTTGGCAGCCCTTCAGCCTCTCGCCCGGCATTGAAGCCGCGGATCTTGCCGCAAAGCTCATTGGCCGCGGCCAGCGCCGCATGGGCGTCTTCCTCGATGCTGCCGAGGTTGAACATGGTCAGCATCCCGTCGCCCATGAACTTGAGAATATTGCCGCCATGGGCCTGGATGGTCTCTACCGCCAGGCCGAAATAACCATTGAGCATGTCGATCAGATCGGTGCCCGGAAGGCGTTCCGCCAGCTGGGTAAAGCCCTTGAGATCGAACAGGCAGATGACCGCGTCGATCTCCTGCGAGGAGCCACGCCGGATTTCACCGGACAACACCCGCTGCCCGGCATCGCGCCCCAGATAGACCTGCAACAGATCCTTGGCGATCTGCCGGTTGGACGAGGATTTCAACGCCAGCCCAAGATGCGGCAAGGTCGTGCGGATTAGGTCCAGCTCGCGGTTGGAAAAGCCCCCCTCGCGGTCCGTGGTCCAGGACACAAGGATCCCCTCGCCCGGACGGCGCGGGTCTGCCGGAGCTTCTTCTGGCGGATGAAACCGCAGGCCGGCCGCGAAATAATCCGTGGCACCGACCGCATGAAATTCCTCCAGCACCGGGAAATCAAACGGTGGCCCTGCGTCCAGAGACACCCGTAACTCTTGTTTCTCTTGCTGCAAAAGCTGGAAGAACGGGCTCTTGAGCCAATCGTCGCCAGGGTTTTCCTGGTACTCATAGTGCTGACTGGTGATGCTTTCGCCCCGCAGCCAGCGAATGCCGATGCCGCCGAATTCCGGGTTATACGCCCGCTGCGCCAGCTGGAACCGCATCAGGGGAACACCCGCTTCGGTCAGGCGCTGACAATACCCATCCAGCAGGTCGTGCTGGCTGGTGCCCTGTAGTCCCTGCTCCATCAACCAGGCGATCAGCGGCCCGGAATTGACATCGATCTGAATCATATATTCACCATTTGTACCGGCTCCCAATTTGGGTCCGGCGGCGCAAAAAGTCTATGGGTCGATGTCTGCTAATTTGCGCAGCATATCCCGCAAAATTGCAACCTCTTCCGCGGTGAACCGACGGCACAGCAAGGTGTCGAATTCCATCGCCACCTCGCGCAGGTCGCGGTAGGCCGCCAGCCCCGCCGACGTCAGCGTCAGATGTTCCGCCCGGCGGTCCGCCGCGTCGCGGGTGCGGGTCACAAACCGTTTTTCCGCCAGCTTGGCCACCGCGCGGCTGATCTTGGTCTTGTGGATCTTGGCCCGTTCACCAATCTCCTTGGCGGTCATCTGGCCATAATTGCCCAGATGGAACAGCACCCGCCATTCGGTACGCAGCATGCCGTAACGGTCCTTGTAGTGGCGCTGAAACCCAAGCGAACTTTCCTCTGCCGCGCGATTGAGCAGAAACGGCAGGAAATCCTGCAGGTCGAAGTCATCTTTTTTGGTCATTTCGGTCTCCCTCCCTTGTTAGTTACAAAAACAACTAATATCCCACAAGCAGAGACAGGAGGAACGCGATATGACTCGACCCGCAGATCCCCATGACATGACCCAGGCGCCGTCACTGGAAGGGCCAAATGCCGGTTATATGCCCGGTTTCGGCAACGACTTTGAAACCGAAGCGCTGCCTGGCGCGCTGCCGCAGGGTATGAACAGTCCGCAGAAATGCAACTATGGCCTCTACGGCGAACAGCTGAGCGGCACCGCCTTTACCGCCGACCCGCCGGAGCGGACCTGGAGCTACCGGATCCGCCCCTCGGTCAAGCATTCGCACCGCTATGAAAAGATCGATCTGCCGCATTGGAAATCGGCACCCTGCGTCGATCCGGATGTGGTGTCGCTGGGGCAGTATCGCTGGGATCCGGTACCGCATTCCGACGAAGGGCTGACCTGGCTGTCCGGCATGCGCACCATGACCACCGCGGGCGATGTGAACACGCAGGTCGGTATGGCCAGCCACATCTATCTTGTCACGGAATCGATGGTGGACAGTTACTTCTTCTCGGCCGACTCCGAGTTGCTGGTGGTGCCGCAGGAAGGCCGCCTGCGCTTTGCGACGGAGCTGGGGATCATCGACCTGGAACCGCAGGAGATTGCCATTATCCCGCGCGGGCTGGTGTATCGCGTCGAAGTTCTGGACGGGCCGTGCCGTGGTTTTGTCTGCGAAAACTATGGTCAGAAGTTCGAATTGCCGGGCCGCGGGCCGATTGGTGCCAACTGTCTGGCCAACCCGCGCGACTTCAAGGCGCCCGTGGCGGCCTTCGAGGACCGCGAAACGCCTTCTACCGTGACCATCAAATGGTGCGGCCAGTTCCATGAAACCAAGATCGGCCATTCGCCGCTGGACGTTGTGGCCTGGCACGGCAACTACGCGCCCTACAAGTACGACTTGCGGACGTATTGCCCGGTTGGCGCGATCCTGTTCGACCATCCGGACCCGTCGATTTTCACCGTGCTGACCGCGCCCTCCGGCGTTCCGGGTACGGCCAACATCGACTTTGTCCTGTTCCGCGATCGCTGGATGGTGGCCGAAAACACCTTCCGCCCGCCGTGGTACCACAAGAACATCATGTCCGAGCTGATGGGCAATATCCACGGTCAGTATGACGCGAAACCGCAAGGCTTCGTGCCCGGCGGCATGAGCCTCCACAACATGATGCTGCCGCACGGGCCGGACAAGAACGCGTTCGAAGGTGCCTCAAACGCGAATCTTGGCCCGGAAAAACTGGACAACACCATGTCGTTCATGTTCGAGACCCGCTTCCCGCAGCACCTGACAGCGTTTGCAGCCAAAGACGCGCCGTTGCAGGATGACTATATCGACTGCTGGAGCGACATCGAAAAGAAATTCGACGGAACGCCCGGCGTGAAGTGATGTCTGTGCGGGGGCGCTGCCCCCTCTGGACCCTGCGGGTCCATTCACCCCCGGAGTATTTCCGGAAAGATGAAAAGGGTCTGTGGACCCGGAAACTGGAGACACTATGCCTCTGTTGAAATCCTGGGTGGCGTCGGCCAATGACGCGCACCACCCGTTCCCGCTGAACAACCTGCCCTATGGCGTGTTTTCCGTTGGTGGCGATGATCCCCGGTGTGGCGTGGCCATCGGCGACCTGATTCTGGACATGCAGGCCGCCGAAGAAGCGGGACTGATCCAGCTGGGCGATGCGCCACTGTTCGACGTGCCCTATTGGAACGACCTGATGGAGGAAGGGCCTGCGGTCTGGGCAGCCCTGCGCGAACGGTTGACCGCACTGCTGGCCGACGGTGCCGCAGAGAAGGACAAGGTCAAGCCGCATCTGGTGGCGCAGGCGGATGCCGAATTGCACCTGCCCTTTGCGGTCAGCGAATACACCGATTTCTATGCGGGCAAGAACCACGCCTTCAATGTTGGCACCATGTTCCGGGGCCCGGAAAACGCGCTGCCGCCGAACTGGCTGCACATCCCGATCGGTTACAATGGGCGTGCGTCCTCCGTCGTGGTGTCAGGCACCGATGTGCGCCGTCCTTGGGGGCAGCTGAAGGGACCGAATGACGACGCGCCGCGGTGGGCGCCTTGCGCCCGTTTCGACATCGAGCTGGAAATGGGCGCCATTGTCGGCACCCCCTCGGAAGGGCCAATCACGGTGCAGGAGGCGGATGACCACATCTTTGGCTACGTCCTGCTGAACGACTGGTCGGCACGCGACATCCAGGCCTGGGAATACCAGCCGCTGGGGCCGTTCCAGGCCAAGGCGACCGCGACTTCGATCAGCCCCTGGATCGTCACCAGACCGGCGCTGGAACCGTTCCGTTGCGACACGCCCGCGCGTGAGGTTGAGCTGTTGGACCATCTGAAGGACTGCGGGCCGATGCTCTATGACATCGACCTGGAGGTCACCATGGCCCCCGAGGGCAAGCCCGCGACCACCATCGCGCGAACCAACTACAAGGAGATGTACTACTCCGCCGCACAGCAGCTGGCGCATCATTCCACCTCTGGCTGCCCGATGAATGCAGGCGACCTCTTGGGCTCCGGCACCATTTCCGGCGCCACCAAGGACAGCCGCGGCTCCCTGCTGGAGCTGAGCTGGGGAGGTAAGGAGCCGTTGACGCTGGACAGCGGCGAGGAGCGGTCTTTCATCGAGGACGGCGACACGCTGACACTCAAGGGCGCGGCCAAGGGCGACGGTTTTACCATCGGATTTGGCGAGTGCACCGGGACCATTCTGGCCGCCCTGGACGATCCGTTCAAACGCTGACCCGGTGTTTGCGCTCGATCATATCCAGATCGCCATTCCCAAGGGGGAAGAGGCCCCCGCCCGCGCCTTTTGGTGCGGCGCGCTGGGTCTGCACGAGATCGCCAAGCCCGAGGCACTGCGCGCACGCGGTGGCCTTTGGCTGGCCCTGAACGGGGCAGAGCTGCATCTGGGTGTAGAAGACCCCTTCACCCCTGCCCGCAAGGCCCATCCGGGATTTGCCGTGGCGGACATCGACGACATCGCAGCGCGCATCACGGCCCTGGGCCAGACACCGCGCTGGGAAGACACCATCAAGAACCGCCGCCGGTTCTTTGCCGAAGACCCCTTTGGCAACCGGCTCGAGTTTCTACAGAAGGACTGACATCATGGCCAAGGCATTTGCGTCGCAAGGCGACATGAGCGAAAAGAACATTTCCTTTACCGAGGTGGGCGAGGGGCTGTACGCCTTCACCGCCGAAGGCGATCCCAACTCTGGCGTCATCATCGGCGACGACTCGGTGATGATCGTCGAGGCGCAGGCCACGCCGCGGCTGGCAAACAAGGTCATCGACTGCGTGCGCTCGGTCACTGACAAGCCGATTACCCATGTGGTGCTGACCCACTACCACGCGGTGCGGGTGCTGGGGGCTTCGGCCTTTGGCGCGCAGAACATCATCATGTCGGACAAGGCGCGCGCGATGGTGGTGGAACGCGGCCAGGAGGACTGGGACAGCGAATTCCAACGCTTCCCGCGCCTATTCGAAGGCCATGAGAGCATCCCCGGCCTGACCTGGCCGACCACGACCTTCTCCGACGGGATGACCGTCTATCTGGGCAATCGCCGCGTCGACATCAAGCATCTGGGCCGCGCCCATACCGCAGGCGATGCGGTGATTCATGTGCCGGATCAGAACGTGATGTTCACCGGCGACATCGTGGAGTACCACTCCGCCTGCTATTGCGGCGATGGGCATTTTGGCGACTGGGGCAAGACGCTGGACAACATCAAGGCCTATGACGTGGATGCCATCGCGCCGGGCCGCGGCGATGCGTTGGTGGGCAAGGAGATGGTCAATGCGGCCATTGAGAATACCCGGGATTTTGTCGACAGCACCTACCGCCCTGCCGCCCGCGTGGCTGCCCGCAACGGCACGTTGAAAGAGGCCTGGGACGCGGTGCGCGCCGAATGCGACCCGAAGTTCGCCGACTATGCGATCTACGAACATTGCTTGCCCTTCAACGTCGCCCGCGCCTTTGACGAGGCCCGCGGTATCGACACGCCCCGGATCTGGACCGCCCAGCGCGATCTGGACATGTGGGACGCCCTGCAGGGCTGAGACGCGGCAAAGTTTGGCAACCGGGGCGGTTGGAGCCAGACCGTATCGCCCCGGCGCAACCTATAAGACGCTTGACCATCCTTCCGGCGCGCCGTCGCAGGGAGACGGGAAAGCTGTGCCAGACGGCACCCTGTTTTTGGGAGGAGACCTGATGAACAAGATCTTTGACGCCCCGCTGTACCCTTATGCGCGCCATGCGGATCAGGACGCACCCGCCCCGGTGCGCCGCAAAGTGGTGGTGATCGGAGCGGGCCCGGTCGGGCTTGCGATGGCCATAGACCTGGCACAGCAGGGCACCGAAGTGGTGGTGCTGGATGACAACGACAAGGTCAGTTTTGGCTCCCGCGCGATCTGTTTTGCCAAGCGCCCGCTGGAAATCCTTGACCGGTTGGGGTGTGGCCAGCCGATGGTGGACAAGGGCGTACAGTGGAACGTCGGCAAGGTATTTTTCGACGACCGGCAAGTTTACGAATTCAACCTGTTGCCGGAAGCGGGCCACAAACGCCCCGCTTTTATCAACTTGCAACAGTATTACTTCGAAGCGCATCTGGTAGAACGGATCCGTGATCTACAAAAGCAGGGCGCGCCGATCGAGATCCGCGGCCGCAGCAGGGTGTCGGCGATCGGCACCCACCCCGACCATGTGACGCTGGACATCGACACCCCCGAAGGTGCCTACAACCTGAAAGCCGACTGGTTGATCGCCTGCGATGGCGCCGGCTCGCCCACCCGGCAAATGCTAGGGCTGGATTTCGTGGGCCGGGTGTTCGAGGACAACTTCCTGATTGCCGATGTGGTGATGGACGCGGATTTCCCGACCGAACGTTGGTTCTGGTTCGACCCGCCCTTCAACAAGGGACAGTCGGCGCTATTACACAAGCAGCCGGACGGAGTCTGGCGCATTGACCTGCAACTGGGTTGGGAGATCGACAAGGAGCGCGAAAAACGCCCGGAAAACGTGATCCCGCGTCTCAAGGCGATGCTGGGCGAGGACGTGAATTTTGAACTCGAGTGGGTTTCGATCTACACATTCCAGTGCCGCCGGATGGAGAAGTTCCGGCATGGCCGGGTGATCTTTGCTGGCGATGCCGCGCATCAGGTCTCGCCGTTCGGCGCCCGCGGCGCCAACTCCGGCCTGCAGGACGCCGACAATCTGTGCTGGAAACTGAAGCTGGTGATGGACGGCAAGGCACCGGAAAGCCTGCTCGACAGCTATGACGTGGAGCGGGTCCAAGGCGCTGAAGAAAACATTCTTAACTCCTCGCGCTCCACTGATTTCATCACCCCCAAGTCCGACATGAGCAGGATCCTGCGCGATGCAGTCCTGGACTTGTCCGAGCAGTATGAATTTGCCCGCCCGCTGGTGAACTCGGGTCGCCTGTCGGTGCCCTGCACCTATGACGGCTCCCCCCTGAATTCGGCAGATGCACTACACGGCCCGGAGCGCACCCGCCCCGGCGCGCCCTGTCCCGACGTCCCGCTAAAAGACGGCTTCCTGCTCGACAAGCTCGGCAACCGGTTTGTGCTGCTCACCATCGACGCCGACGCCCCGGATCTGATCAAGGAAGACGATATTGAAGTGACCCGATTGGCGCTGTCCCTCACCGACGACAGGACGTTTGCCCTGAAGGAACGTTATCTCGGTAACGCCAAGAGCGGCGTTTACCTGATCCGCCCCGACCAGCATGTGGCAGCCCGTCGCCCCAGCTATGACGACGCGCTGTTCCGCCACGCCATTCGCCGCGCCATCGGCAAGGAGTAACAGACATGACACAGAGCAATCAGTTGATCCTGACCCCCAACATCGACGGTGGTGATGATTTCTACGCCGAGCTGCTGGCCGCCCACGACGGGCTAAGCAAGGCGGAAAGCGATGCGCTGAACGCGCGGCTGGTACTGGTTCTGGCCAATCACATCGGCGACCGCGATGTTCTGAGACAGGCATTGGTGGCGGCTGCCCGCCCCGTGCAGCAAAACTGATCGACATAGGCTGACTGACACAGTCCGCGGCACAGGAGATACAGATGCACAAGACGGTACTTTTCGACTACTGGCGCTCCTCGGCCAGCTACCGGCTGCGGATCGCGCTCAACCTTGCGGGCATTGCGTATGAGACGGTGTCAGTGGATCTGGTCAAGGGCGATCACAAGACAGCAGAGCACCTTGCCCGTAATCCGCAGGGGCTGGTGCCGGTGCTGGACATCGACGGGCTGCGGCTGACCCAATCGTTGGCGATTCTGGAATATCTGGACGAAACCCGGTCTCTTGGCCTGCTGCCCACCGAACCGGGCCGCCGCGCCCTGGCGCGGGCCCTGGCGCAGTCGGTGGCGGTGGATGTTCACCCCGTCTGCAATCTGAAGGTCGCAAAACACGCAACTGTCCTGAGCGGCGGCGCCGACGACATGCCAAAATCCTGGATGCAGCAGTTCATTCGTCCCGGTTTGCAAGCCTTTGAACGGTTGCTGGAGGGGTTTGAGCAGGCACCCTATTGCACCGGCGCTGCGCCGGGGATGGCCGACATCTGCCTGATGCCGCAACTCTACAATGCCCACCGTTGGGAGGTGGATTTTTCAGACCTCCCAAGGATCTGCGCAGTGGAGACCGCCTGCGGCGCGCACTCCGCCTTTGCAGCGGCGCATCCCGATCGGTGCCGCTGACAGGCGGCCGGTTCCGCCCCCCACGCATCGCCGCCCTGCGGTCAGGACCGCAACAACACTTTAGTCGAGTTCACGGCCTGGGCGATCCGCTGATAATGCACCGCAACATCGCTGCTGCCCTCCGCCGAGCGCAACAGAACTGTCGTGGTGTCTTCCAGAATGGACAGCGCCTGGGCGTTGATCTGCACCGCAAGTTCCGGCTTCACCGCCGCCACCGGACGCCGCGCGGCCTGCCTGTCCGCCGTGACCGTAACCCGCAGCCGGGGCTGGCTATTGTCCCGGTCCTGGCGCGATAGCGTCGCCAGTCGGTCGGAGGCTTCCGCCAACGCGTCGCGGGCCGGGGCGTAGTCCCCCTCCGCGGGCAGCGTCTCGGCCACAGCTCCCAGCTCCTTGGCCAGGCAGTCTGTGCGGTAGATGCTGCCAACAGCCCCGCAGGCCTCCGTTGCATAGCCGATCTGGGCGATCACCAAATCGGTCAGTCTCTGCGAGACCGACACCGGTTCTGACGCCGGGGTAAAGCCGGAATCGTCATTCGGCCCTTCGGGTCTTTCTTCTTGAAACTGAAAGAACAGGCTGGGATCCGGTTCCCCCCGCACCTGCGCCCGGTGCAGCAACCGCGGCTGGCTGCCGGGCGGTTGCAGTATTGCCGCGAAAGGCGGTGCTGCAAACACGCGTTTCGGGGGCGCCGCGGCGGTGGCATCCTGTGGCAGGCCGGTCAGGCCGACGGCGCACAGACATATGAGCATCCTGCCTATGGATCCGCCCCTGCGGGTCGCGCACCTCTGTCGGTCTGTCGCCCAGCCTTGGCCACCCCTGTGGGAAACGACAGTGGCAATTCCCGCGGTTTTGTTGTGTGCCATAATCATGTTGTGTGCCATAATCATCAAGCCTCCATCGGGCCGCCACTCAGGCCCAGGAAATTGTCGGACGTCAGATCCAGTTCGCCAAGAAACAGAACCTCGAAATCAGCATCCAGCCCGGCCCGGTCCGGATCCTCGCTGATGTTTTCGGCATAGAGCAGCGTGCCGTCCTGTTCCTGTTCGACAAACAAGAGGATTTCAAAGAAGGACGCATCCCCAGCCGGTGTCAGCGCAAAGAACCCTTCGCTGAGCACAAGTCCGATGTAGGCATCCTCCACCGCGATATTGCTCAGGTCGACCAGATCCAGGCTCGCATCGAAATCCGAGACCGTGTCGCGTCGCCCCGCACCGGTCCGACTGTGCTCAAAACTGTTGAATACAAAGACGTCCTCTTCCTCATCCTGCCCGCCTTCCAGCACGTCCGCACCCTGTCCACCCTTCAGCGTGTCCGCGCCGACGCCGCCCCACAGCATATCCGCGCCGGTACCACCATCCAGCAGATCGTTTCCATCACCACCGTCCAATGTATCCAAGCCGGAGCCGCCGCACAGAATATCTTGGCCACCGTCGCCCTCCAGCAGATCCGCGCCGTCGCTGCCATGCAAACTGTCGCCTCCCGCGCCGCCTTCCAGCACATCCGCGCCAGCACCGCCGCGCAGAATATCCGCGCCGCCATCACCCGACAGCACATCCGTTCCGTCCTGGCCGCGCAGCGTATCCCCGCCGCGTCCGCCGAAAATCGAGTCTGCGCCATCGCCGCCAATCAGCAGATCCCGACCGTTTCCACCCTCGAGTTGATCCCCGGCGCTGCCACCGGCCAGGCTGTCATCGCCGCCGCCGCCAGCCAGAGTGTCCGCCCCTGCGCCGCCCAACAGCAGATCTGCGCCCGCACCGCCAGTCATCGAATCCGCGCCCGCGCCGCCTTCCAGCGCGTCCTGACCGCGCCCGCCCTCCAGCAGGTCGTCGCCCGCACCGGCGCCAAGACTGTCTTGGCCCAGGCCGCCACGCAAGACATCTGCGCCCTTGCCGCCTGACAGTGTATCCGCGCCCTCACCGCCAACCAGCGTGTCCGCACCACGGTTTCCGTCCAGCTGATCGGCGCCGGAATTGCCCAGCAACCGGTCATCACCAGACAGCCCCGAGAGGACATCCGCTTGATGTGAGCCATTGAAGAGATCCGATCCGCCATAGAAAAAATGCAGGAAATCCTCAGCCGTCACATCGGACGATGCCACGACCGTATCAGCATCCAGCGACAGACCCTCAATGGTGTAGATGAGGTCTTCCCAGCTTTCTGGTTCGTACTGGTGAAAGGCCCCAATCGTGCCAGTGATCGAATACGCGCCACCCACACCAGGAATGAACTGAAAACGGGAGCCGGGAGCGGCGATGTACTCGGCACGGAAACCGTCATCGCCCGTAAAGCGGATGCGGGTTTCATCCACCGTGAACCGGGCAACAATATCCGTGTCGATCACGAAGGCGCGGGAAAAGGTAATCGTTGCCATTCTGACCTCGCAAGTGTTCACCATTCAAGGCAGGAGGCAGCAACTTGTCCCAGCCGCCCAGTGCACCGCGCGCTGGAAGACCGAAGCTGGAAGACCGAAGCTGGAAGATCGAAACTGGCAGGTCATGCCTGGCAGGTCGAAGCAGGCAAACCCTGACCGACAACTCTGGCAGGCTGGACCGACGAGCCTTCGCCACCACCTCCGCGCGTCCCTCCCTGAAAGCAAGTGGAGCGCGATGCCGGAAAAAGTCAAGCATAGGTTGCGAAAACCGCGCACTGGCCCGCCGTGGTGAGGTCTGGCGTGGTGAGGTCTAGCGTGCGGGAGGTTCAGGCTGAAAAATGGAGCTGAGACAGCATGTGTCCAGCCGGGGGACGGCTGCCATGTTATATGAGTATCTACATGTGGCCCGGTCTGCGCTGAGCCGCCAGTGTCGCCCGCGCTCCGCGCGCGATCTTTTCCCGAAGCGGATGCACTGGTTCCAATGGCCCCTGCGGGCGGCACACCGAGAGAGGCCCCCGGTGCGCCAATGTCCAACTCGTGGGATCAGTCCGCGATTACATCCTGTCGCTGCTCTCCCAGGCCCTCGATACCCAGTTCCACCACGTCGCCCGCCTTCAGATAGCGCGGCGGTTTCAGGCCCAGGCCAACGCCCGGCGGGGTCCCGGTGGAGATCACGTCGCCGGGGTGCAGTGTCATGAACTGGCTAAGGTAATGCACCAGATGCGCCACGCCGTAGACCATCGTCGCGGTGGACCCATCCTGCATCGTCTCGCCGTTGACCTTCAGCCACATCGGCAGGTTCTGCGGGTCCGCAATCTCGTCCCGTGTCACCAACCAGGGACCGATCTGGCCGAAGTTGTCGCAGCTCTTGCCCTTAGTCCACTGACCTTCGCGCTCAATCTGAAAGGCGCGCTCGGACACATCATTGGTGACCGCATACCCCGCGACATGGTCCATCGCCTCGGCCTCGCTGACGTATTTGGCGGGCTTGCCGATAATTACCGCCAATTCGACCTCCCAATCGGTCTTTTCTGAGCCCCGCGGGATGATGATCGGATCATTTGGGCCGCAGATGGCGGACGTCGCTTTCATGAACACAACCGGTTCCGACGGCACAGCCAGTCCGCTTTCGGCGGCGTGATCGGCATAGTTCAGACCAATGCAGATGAATTTCCCTGAGCCCGCAATCGGTGGCCCCAGACGGGGGTTGCCTTCGACGACGGGCAGCGCCTCGATATCCGCCTTTGCCAGTCGCTCCAGACTGTCGGGATAAAGATTCTTGCCGGACAGATCGTCGATCAGACCAGAGAGATCCCGTATGCTGCCATCCGTGTGCAGCAGACCCGGTTTTTCGGCACCCGAAGCGCCAAAGCGAAGCAGTTTCATATCGCGTCTTTCTTCTTTGGTTTCAAATGGTCCAGCCACCATCGATACAGCAGGCTTGGCCGCTGGTATAGGTGGCGCCCGCAAGGTACACGGCGAGATCGGCGATCTCCGCAGCCTCCGCGATGCGGCCCATCGGCTGACGGGCAACAAAGTCTGCACGCGCGGCCGCATAATCGCCTGTCGCCGCCAAACGGTCATCCAGCGAGGGCGACTGCACCGTGCCGGGGCAGATTGCATTGCATCGAATGCCCTGCGCGACGTAATCGGCGGCGATGGCTTTGGTCAGCCCAAGCACCGCTGCCTTGGTGGTGCTATAGACAAAGCGGTTCGGCACACCTTTGACGGCGGAGGCCACTGAGGACATGTTGATGATCGCACCGGATTTGCGCGCCAGCATCCCGGGCAGCACCGCCTGCACCATTCGCACCATCGCCTTGACGTTCAGGTCGTAGGCAAAGTCCAGTTCTTCCTCTCGGCATTCGAGCACGGTGCCGCCATGCACGATACCGGCACAGTTGAACAACACGTCCACGTCGCCCGCAGCCTCGCAGACAGCGGCCACGCTGGCCGCGTCCAGAACGTCCAGACGGGCTGTATCACAGCCGTCCAGGCCGTCCAGTCCGGCGGAATTGATGTCGGTGGCCAGCACGCTGGCGCCCGCGCGCAGGAACGCCTCGGCGCTCGCGCGGCCAATGCCCTGCGCCGCGGCGGTAATCAGCACCCGCTGGCCGGTCAGATCTGTTGTCATTGTCGTTCCTCCTTTTGTGCAGTGGTCACATTACCGCGCCGATTTGCCAGGGCACGAATTCCACCGAACCAAAACCCTGCGCCTCGCTCTTGGTCTGCTCGCCCGAGGCCACCCGCAGCAACAGATCAAAGATCTCTCGCCCCTTCTTCTCCAGGCTGACGCCGCTCAGGATGTCGCCGCAGTTCACATCCATATCCGTTTCCATCCGCCGCCACAGATCCGGGTTGGAGGCGAGTTTGATCGAGGGCACCGGCTGATAGCCAGACACGCTGCCGCGCCCGGTGGTAAAGGCGATCAGGTTGGCCCCCGACGCCGTTTGCCCGGTCACCGAACAGGGGTCATATCCGGGGCTGTCCATGAAGACGAAGCCCTTGCGGTCGATCGGCTCGGCGAACTTAAAGACACCCGCAAGTGGCGCGCTACCGCCCTTGGCCACCGCGCCCAGGGATTTCTCCAAGATGGTGGTCAGCCCGCCGCGCTTGTTGCCCGGCGAGGGGTTATTGTCCATCTCGCCGAAGTTGCGGGCGGTGTAGTCCTCCCACCAATCAATCAGGTCAATCAGCTTGCGACCCGTCGGATCATCCACCGCGCGGCGGGTCAGCAGGTGTTCGGCGCCGTAGATTTCCGAGGTTTCAGACAAGATCGAGGTGCCGCCATGGCGCACCAGCAGATCCGAGGCCACGCCCAGTGCCGGGTTCGCCGTAATGCCGGAATAGCCGTCCGAGCCGCCGCACTGCATGCCCAGCACCAGCGCACCGGCCGGCGCAGGCGCGCGGGTGGCCTTGTTGGCCTCTGCCGCCAGTTCGCGCAGCAGCGCCAGCCCCTTGTCGACGGTGGCGCGCGTGCCGCCCTCGTGTTGGATGGTCATATAACGGAAGCGCGCGCTGTCCCTCAGCGCCCTGCGGTCGATCAAATCCGGGATCTGCATCACCTCACACCCCAAGCCAACCATCAGGATGGCACCGAAGTTGGCACTGTGGCCGTAACCCGCAAGGGTGCGAAACAGGGTTTCATACCCCTCACCCGTGCCGGACATGCCGCAGCCGGAGCCATGCACGATCGGCACGATGCCATCAACATTGGGAAACGCCGCCAGCAAATCCTCCCGGGCCGCGGCCTCGGCGATGAAGCGCGCCACCGACCCTGCGCAGTTGACCGACGTCAGGATGCCCAGGTAGTTGCGCGTCCCCACCCGCCCCGAGGGGCGGTGATAACCCTGAAATTCCGCCGCGCTATCCGCTGCGGGCAATGCCTGCGCGGCGGCGCCAAAGTCATAGTTCTGCTTATGCGCCCCCATGCCGAGGTTGTGCACATGCACAAGGGCACCGGCTGCAATATCGGCCGTGGCAGCGCCGATGATCTGGCCGTACTTCAGGATGTTCTCGCCCGCCCGAACGCTGAGCTGCGCGATCTTGTGGCCGGCCGGGATGGCCTCGCGGGTGGTAACGCCGCCGGGCAGTTCGGTTCCCGCGGGCACTGCCCGAAGGGCCACCAGAATATTGTCCGCATCATGCAGGCTGAGCGCAAAGGGCTGGTCGGTCATGTCGGTATCTTTCACGGTGTCACAAGCACCTTGATGAGGTGATCACGGTCTTCGGCCAAAGCGGCGAACTGACCCGGCAGCTCCGCCAGCGGCACCACGGCTGAGGCGATGGCATCGGTCGGCACCTCGCCTGCGCGGATCGCCGCGATCACGCGGTCGAAATCCGCCCTCAGCGCGTTACGGCTGCCGATGATGCGGCTCTCACGCTTGTGGAACTCGGAGTCGGCAAAGGTGATGCTCTCCTTCACCACGCTGACCAGCACCGAGCTGCCGCCATGGGCAACCAGCGCAAAGCCAGCCTCAATCGCCCCTGCATTGCCGGTGGCGTCAAAGACCACATCAAAGCCCTCGGCCAGATCGCCGCTCAGGATGTCATCGCCCGGCTGGTGCGTGTCGGCAAAGCCGAACAGCTCTGCCGCGGCGGCCAGACGTTTTTCGCTGAGGTCCAGCAAATGCACCTCGGCGCCGGCGATGCGGGCAAACAGCGCGGTGCCCAGTCCGATAGGTCCAGCCCCGGTGACCAGCACCCGGTCACCCGCGCCGCAACCGGAGCGCGCCACCGCATGGGCCCCAATGGCGAGGAACTCAACCATCGCCGCCTGCTCCGGTGTCAGCCCCTCGGCCGGGTAAAGATTGGCGTCGGGCACCGCGATGCGGGCGCACATGCCGCCATCCGTGTGAACCCCCAGAACCGCGATGGAACTGCAACAGTTCGGTTTGCCCCGCTGACAGGCGCGGCAGGTCCCGCAGGAGATATAAGGGTTCACCACGACCAGCTGCCCTGCATCGGGACCGTCCGCCAGATGGCCCGACAGCTCATGCCCGATCACGCGCGGGTAGTTCAGGAACGGGTGCTTGCCCTCGAAGATATGGTAGTCGGTGCCGCAGATGCCGATGGCGGCAATGTCCACCAGCCGATAGCCCGCAGGCGCCTGCTGCGGCTTTGCGCGGGTTTCCAGCGCAAATGTGCCAGGTTCCACGCAAACACCGCAGACCATCTGATCCTGTGCCAGATCCTTCATTGCGCCGCCTCCAGATTGCGGGCCGACCAGTCGGCGGGCAGCTCCCCCTTGACGATCAGGCTCAGCACGTCGTCCTTGGTCACCTCCTCGATGCCATGGGCGCCGACCAGGCGACCCTTGTTCATCACCACCACCCGGTTGCACAGATCAAAGACGTCATGCATGTCGTGGCTAACCAGCAGGATGCCGATGCCCTCGGCCTGAAGCTGGCGGATCAGGTCGGCGACCATGGCGGTTTCCGACGGGCCCAGCGCCGCCGTCGGCTCGTCCATGATTAGCACCTTGGTGTCGAAATAGATCGCACGCGCAATCGCGATCACCTGCCGCTGCCCACCCGACAGCGACGACACCGGGTCCGACAGGTTCTTGAAGTTCGGGTTCAGCCGCGCCAGCACCTTGCGGCTTTCCTGCAGCATCCGCGCATCGTCCAGATTGCCGAAGCGCGTCTTCAGCTCACGCCCCAGAAACAGGTTCGAAGGCGCATCAAGATGGTCGGCCAGCGCCAGCGTCTGGTAGATCGTTTCGATCCCCGCCTCGCGCGCATCGTTGGGGTCGGTGAACGCCAACCGCGCGCCATTCACGCGGATCTCGCCCGCGTTCGGGACCATCGCACCGGCCAGGATGCGCATCAGGCAGGACTTGCCCGCGCCATTGTGGCCCAGCACCCCGACCACCTCGCCGGGATAGAGATCAAGCGAAACATGATCCACCGCCCGCACCCCGCCAAAGTGCTTCTCGATACCAATCATCTCTACCAAAGGGGTCTGCGACATGGTCTGCCTTTCTGCCGGGGTCGTCTGAAGTTCGGGCCGGAGGACGCAGGCTGCGCCCTCCGGCACAGCGGCTCAGTAGAGCACATTCTTGGCTGTGTCGGTGTCGATGTTCTCCTGATCCACCAGCACCACACCGGTGTTGATAAAGGAGTCGACCTTCTCGCCCGACAGGATGTCGATCACCGCGTTCACGCCTTTTTCGCCCATCGCGAAAGAGCCCTGCACCGCGGTGGCCTCCATCAGACCATCGCGCACGAACTGTTGCAGGTCGGCGTTGCCATCAAAGCCCAGCGCCACCAGTTCCCCGGCCTTGCCCGCTTGCATGATGGCGCGGCCCATGCCCACCGCCGTCGGCTCATTGGCACCGAAGATGCCAACCAGATCCGGGTTCGAGGCCAGGATGTCAGTGGTCTGGTTCAGCGCCAGCGCCATCTGGCTCTGGGAATAGTAAGGACCGACGATTTCCAGCTTGGAGTTGGCTTTCAGATAGTCGGAAAAGCACCCGACCCGGCCGATTTCCGACCCCACGCCGGCGACATAGGACATCACCGCAACCTTGCCCTCGGTGCCCGCCTCGTCAATCATCCGCTTGGCGACTTCCTCTCCGGCGGCGCAGTTGTCGGTGGACAGGAACGCCTGATAGGTGCCCTGCGCGCCTTCGGCCAGCGCGCTGTCGATGATGACGACCGGGATGCCGCTCTCATAGGCGCGCTTCACCGCCGGGGCCAGCGCCTCCGGGTCGGAGGGGGCCAGCACGATGCCGGAGACACCGCGGTTGATGGCGTTCTCCACCAGGTTCACCTGGTCGGCAACGGCGCTTTCGGTTGCCGGACCGTCAAAGCTGAAGGTGTGTTCGTCCTGCGCGGCGATCGCCACCTCGGCGCCCTTGTTGACGTTCTGCCAGAAGTTCGAGCTGGTGGTTTTCACGATCACCGCGATTTCACCCGCCTGGGCCATCCCGGTCGACAGCGCCACCGCCGACGCCAGCATTCCAAGTTTAAAGGACCGCATCTCATTCCTCCTCTATTGAGATATTGGTTTTCTTCTTGTCTTGTCGTGTCTTGCGACCTCAGCGCCGGTTGCGCATCTGGTCGACCCAGACCGCGCCGATCACCACCGCCCCGATCACGATCTGCTGGATGAAGGCAGAGACCCCCGCCATGTTCAGCCCGTTGCGCAGGATGCCGATGATGAAGGCGCCGATCATGGTGCCGGACACCGTGCCCACGCCACCCGACAGGGACGCGCCGCCAATGACCGCCGCCGCAATCGCGTCCAGTTCGTACATCACGCCCTCGCTGGGCTGGGCCGTGACCAGCCGCGACATCAGCACGTTGCCCGCCAGCCCCGCCAAAGCGCCCGACATCACATAGGCGTAAAGCTTGGTCTGATCGACGCGCACACCGGACAGCCGTGCCGCTTCCTCGTTGGACCCGGTGGCATAGATGTGGCGACCGATGCGGCGCCGACGCAGCATGTAGGCGGCCGCCCCGGCCACCACCAGCAGCAGGATCGCGGGATAGGGAATGCCGGGAAAGATCACCTTGGGAAAACCGTTGGGCTGCATCTCCACCATGCGAAACAAAGCGCCGTTGCCGAGGGTGCCGAAAGCCTCGCCCAGCTGCGAAATCGGTGCGGCGCCCGTCAGCTGCAACGCCAGACCGCGCGCCATCAGCATCATGCCCAGTGTCGCCACGAAGGGCGGGATCTTCAGCCGCGTCACCACGAACCCGTTGACCGCACCGCAAGCGGCCCCGATCACGATGCCGAACCCCATCGCGATGCCCACTGGCGCTCCGGCCTTGACCGCCATAGCGGTGCCCACCCCGCACAGCGCCAGCACAGAGCCGACCGATAGATCTATCCCGCCAGTGATGATCACCATGGTCATGCCGATGCCCAACAAACCAATGACCGAGGTTTGCAACAGGATCGTCAGACCGTTGTTGACCGAAAAGAAAGCCTGGCTGGCCAGGGAGAAGCCCGCGATCAGCAGCAGCAGCGTCAGCAGCGCAGAAAGACGGTGAAGTTTCGCCGCCTCCGGCATCAGGCCCGCAAGCGGCGCCTGCGCCCGCCCGGCCGCGGGTTTGAGTGCTTGTGACATACGCCTCCCTTTCGCAGTCTTGCATTTAATTATTTAATACATAAACAGGACTCACTTGATTCCTGTCAATTGTTTTTTATAATAATGTACAAGAACAGAATTTGCCTTCAAGGCATGGATGAGGAAGGGCACAGACATGGCGCGCCGCGACACCCGGTACCGCGAGGCTTACAATCAAATCCTCGCCTTTTGCGAAACACTGCCCGCGGCGGCGCCGATGCCCTCCGAAACCCGGCTGGCCGACATTGCCGGCGTCAGCCGCACGGTGATCCGCCGCTGCCTGACGCGAATGCAGGAACGGGGCCTGATTTCCTGGCAAGGACGTGACAAGCAGCTGCTGCGCGCACCCGGCCCCGAAGACCGGATCGCCATGCTGGAGACCAGCACCGACAAGACCGACCTGGAGCAGCGTTTCCTCGACTGGGTGCTGCGGTTCGATGTGCCCGCCAACACGCCGCTGTCGGTGGCAGAGCTGTCACGCACCTTTGACGTGCCTCAGCATGACTTCAAAGAGTTCCTTGCCGGGCTCAGCCGCTTTGGCCTGGTGACCCGGCGGCCGCAGGGCGGCTGGATGCTGCTGGGCTTTACCAAGGCGTTCGCCGTGGAGCTGTCTGATTTCCGTTCTGTGCTAGAACTGAACGCCGTGGCCCAAGTCGCCGAGGCGCCGGTAGACCATCCGGTCTGGGCGGCCCTTGCGCAACTGCGCCGCGACCACCTGGCGCTGAAAGAGGCCATCGACAGCGATTTTCACGAGTTCTCGAAACTGGACGAACGCTTTCACCTGGCCATCAACTCGGTGGTGACGAACCGCTTCATTGCCGAATTCCAAAAGGTGATCTCGCTGATCTTTCACTACCACTACATGTGGGACAAGACCGAGGAAAAGGACCGCAACGCCGCCGCTATCGATGAACACCTTGCCATCATCGACGCGCTGGAGGCCCGTGACGCAGAGGCGGCACAAGCGGCGGCGCAACGGCACTTGCGAACCTCCAAGACAACGCTGCTGTCGTCACTGCGCCATCACGACCTGGGCTGACCGGCCCAGGCCCGCCTTTCCGTCCGACCGCTCAGGCAAGCAGCGCGTCCAACCCCTCGGGCACCGGCGCCTGCAACGCCCGCAGGTTTCGGGTCAGGGAGGATGGTTTTGCCGTTCCCAGCAACACCGACGCAACCGCTGGATGGCGGACGGCAAACTGCAACGCCGCACTGGCCAGCGGTAGGCCCACCGCTGCGGCGCGCTCCTGCAACTCTGCCACGCGGTTCAATATCGGCTGTGGTGCCGGGCCGTAATCATAGGTCGCCCCCGCCACCGGGCCGGTTGCGAGGATCCCGGAATTGAAGATGCCCCCCAGCACCAGGCTGGTGCCCGCGCGGGCGCATTCCGGCACCAGTTCCGCCTCGGCCGAACGGTCCAGCAGCGTCAGCCGCCCGGCCAGCAGGATCACGTCCAGCGGCCCGGCGTTGCGCATCACGTCCAGGCAGACCTCACATTCGTTGACGCCAAGGCCAAAAGCGCGAATCCGGCCCTGCTCCTTCAGCCGGACCAGCCGTTCATAGCCATCACCCAAGAAGGCCTCCCGGTGCGGCCGGTTGCCCTCAACCCCGTGGGTATATTCTCCGATATCATGCACATAGAGGATCTCGATCTCCCGGCGCCCCAACCGTTCGCAGCTCTGCTCAAAGCTCTCTTCGAGACCGTCGCCGGAATAGTCATAATGTACATCGTTCTGCGCCGGCTTCACAAAGCCATCGGCCTGCGCGATCGGGGCGCGGGCGGGCGACAGCAGCCGCCCGACCTTGGTCGAGACAACCGCGTCCGACCGCCCGCGCAGGAAACGGCCCAAACGCTGTTCCGAAAGGCCACGCCCATAATGCGGCGCGGTGTCGAAATATCTGATCCCCGCCTGCCAAGCGCAGTCCAGAACGGCCGCGACATCCGCTTCGCTGACCGCGCGGTAAAGATTGCCGATGCTGGCGCAGCCAAAGGACAGCTCAGTCACATCAAGGCCGGTTCGGCCGACGGTTCTCGTTTTCATGGTCATCTCCGCTCCAGCGCAGCGCGCAGCTGCGGTTTGGCGCCCGTGTCGCCGTTTTGCTCTGCCCAGGCCAGGAAGGCCCCGATACGGCGATCCAGCTTCTCGCCGTGGTTCTGTGAAATGTCTTCCAGCCGGTGGTCCAGATAAGGGTTGGCGAACCGCTCCAGCGTGGTTTCGATATAGGCCTCAAGCCCCTGCGCCTCGCCCGCGGCCGCAAACCCAGGCGCAACCTCCGCATCGTACAGCGCCCGCAGCCGCGCGGCCCAGTCCGTGTCTGCCATCACCTCGCGCACATAGGTCGCCCCCTGACGCCCGCGTGCCAGCCAGTCGGCAACCATCCAAGTGTGGCCAAGGTTGAGAACATAAAGCTTGCGACGCTCGACCGGTCCCAGGTCCGGCACCACTTGCACGGCCGGGTGACGGCAGGGCGGCTCCAGGCGCGGCTGCGCCTCAATCGCCCACAGCGCGTAGGGTTCGGCGACCGCGCCCGCCGGCTGCAACGGCTCCGAGACGATCCGGTCGACCAGCGAGTTGACCCAGACCACCTCCTCGCGCAGCCAGGCGCAATAGTCCGCCCCCATGCCGACCGCCGCATTCAGCACCAGCTCGCGCAGTGCGCGCCCGTTGCTGGCCACCAGTTCGGTCGGCATGATCTGAACAGACCGCCCGCCGGCCGCGTAGCGCAGTTGCAGCAAATGCGCCAGCTTGGCCGGATAGGACATCGCCGGATCAAACTGGCCCGCCTGGTCGGCTGACTGTGGACGAAACCCCGCGTCGGCAGTGTTGGACAGGATGACATCCGCGGTTTCCGCCACCATCTGCTGAACGTCCGCCAGGTCGGCGGCCAGCGTCAGACCACGCGCCACCGCGCGAACCGTGCGGCTTTCCTCCACGGCGCCCCCTTGGCGCAACCCACGGATCTTGACCTCATACCCCTGAGTGAGGGCGCGGACCCGGCCCGCGCGGCTGGCATCACCGCTGGTCTGAACCACGGTCAGAGGCTGTGCATCCGGCCAGCTTTCGGCCAGGAACAGATCCGCATGTGCCTGCAAAAAGCGGCTGGTGCCGAATTGCAGCACCGATGGAATTCTCATTGACGCCCCTCCCGTTTTGGTTTGTTATTATTTAGAACCGATCCTCTTGCAAGGAAAAATCCGTGATCATCGACGCACATCAGCATTTTTGGCGGATCGACCGGGGCGACTACGCCTGGATGGACGACAGCGTGGCTGAAATCCGCCGCGACATCCTGCCGCCGGATCTGGCGCCGCTGGCGCAGGCCGCCGGGGTCGCTGGAACAGTCGCGGTGCAGGCCGCCCCCACCCTGGCGGAGACCGAATACCTACTCTCCCTCGCCGATCAGGCGCCGCTGATCCGCGGTGTGGTAGGCTGGCTGGATCTCACTGCTGATGTGCCGACGCAGATCTCCAGCGTGGCCCACCCGCGGCTGAAGGGCATCCGCCCGATGCTGCAGGACATTGCCGACACCGACTGGATCTTGCGTCCGGATGTGCTGGCAGGGTTGAAACAGGTCGCTGCGGCCGGACTGCGGATGGATGCGCTGATCACGCCACGACACCTGGGTGCAATCGCCCGCTTGGCAGGCGCGCTGCCGCAGCTGACGATCATCGTCGACCATTGCGCCAAGCCGGTCTTTGACGGAACCGATCCCGGCCCCCAGTGGCGCCGCGGCATCGCGGCGCTGGCGGCGCATCCACAGATCAGCTGCAAGCTGTCCGGCCTGGCCAATGAATTCGGCCCCGGCTGGTCTGCCGACACCCTGCGCATGGTGTTCGACCACGTTCTGGCGTGTTTCGGTCCGCAGCGACTGATGTGGGGGAGTGACTGGCCGGTACTGGAGCTGGCGGGCGACTATCCCGGCTGGCTGGCAACAGCGCAAGAGATGGCCGCGGAGCTGTCTCCGGGGGAGCGCGCGGCCCTTTTCGGCGGCACCGCCACCCGCATTTACGACCTGACACAGGAGACACCATGAAACGCATGGCACAAGTCATCGGCCTGAAGCCCGAACACCGGGCGGAATACATTCGTTTGCACGCTGAGGTCTGGCCGCAGGTGTTGGAACGGCTGCGGGCCTCCAACATCACCAATTACTCGATCTTTCTGCGCGAGCCCGAGATGCTGATGTTCAGCTACTGGGAATACACCGGAGAAGATTTTCAGGCCGACTCTGCCGCGATAGCGGAAGATCCAGTAACCCGCGAATGGTGGACGATCTGCGGACCGATGCAAACGCCGCTGGCCAGCCGGGCGGAGGGCGAGTGGTGGGCAGGGATGGAAGAGGTCTTTCATCTGCCGTAGCGCGAACTCCGAAAACCGGATGAGATGGCCTGCTGCCGGTTTATTTACCGGTTCTCCGTGGCGTCAAGCGGGATCAGCAATAGGCCGTCCAGGTTTCGCGGCGACTTGATGAACCGAGGCGAAATTTCCACCCTGCAAGATCATCCCGCCAGCGGATCCAATTCAGGCGTAAGTCAACGCAGCCTCCGACAGGGTCAAAGCGTCGGATGTGACAAAAGTCTCATTCCCCTGTTCGGTGTACGGTCTGCTCAACCCTGCCAAAGAAGGTGCTTGTCTGGCAGTTCAGCCTCTCGGATCCGAAGGTCCACCGGGACACGGCGGCTAAAGTAGTAGATACCTTCTTTCACGAAGACATAGCTGCGTGAAATGTTCTCCAATTTGTTCTACCCCTCGCTTTGCCAAATGCAAAAGCTGATGTAAAACAATACCTTAGAGAGGTATCGTGGTGCCCGGGGGCGGAATCGAACCACCGACACGAGGATTTTCAATCCACTGCTCTACCCCTGAGCTACCCGGGCACGGGAAGGCTGTTCGCCTTGGGTGTGGGCCTTCTATGCTCTGTACGCGCAGGTGTCCAGAGGCTTTTTCAAAGAAAATCACTAATGCCGGATTCGAGGAGAGGTTTCTTGTTCCTCCGGCGAAGCGCGTGACTCTTCCAAAGCGTTTTCAACGTCTTCGGGGGTCTGGCTCGGCACCGCGTAGGTGCCGTTCAACCACTTTCCCAAATCGATGTCCGCGCAGCGGATAGAACAGAAAGGCCGGTAGGCGCGCTCAACCTTGCCGCCGCAGATCGGGCAGCTCATGTCAGAACCTCCAATAAGGCGATGCGGCCACGCTTGCGCTGCAACTCATAATGGCCAAGGTTGGTCCAGCCGACCAAAATCGTCTCCTCCGGGTCCGCACGCAGGGCTGCCCGCAGCGCTGTTTCAAAGGCGCGACGGTCCTTCTTAGGCATCGGCGCGAGGTCCAGCACGATCTGACCACCCAGGCCCCGTACGCGCAGAGCTCGCGGCAGCGCCTTGGCGGCCGCGATGTTCGCCTTGACCCCAGCAGCCAGCGACGTGTCGGTGCCAGTGTTCACGTCGACCGCCACCAGTGCCCGGGTGGGCTCTATGAACAGGAAGGCGCCGCCCGGCAATGGTTCGCGGATGCCTTGCGCGATATCCAGTGCATCCAATACCCCCAGCCTCTCGAAACCTCCGGGCGTGCGTTCCACGTCTGCGGCGTCCACCCAGTCGCGCCACGCCAGAAGATGCGGCCCATCCCCCTCGGCCAGAACCTCCATCTCGGAGCCGTCATCTTCCATCACCTGCGCCGCCAGAGACACCATGGCAGCCACATCCTCGGCGATCTCCTCGCCGTTCACGCCCGCACAGGCCGAGCGCAGGATCAGACCATAGCCAGCCTCACCCATTTCTTCATGGGCGATCTCCAGAAGGCGGTCTCGCTCATCCTCGTCGCGGATACTGCGCGAGATGTTCAGCCCCGGCGCGTCCGGCGTCACGATGGCATAACGGCTCTTGAACAACAGCTTCTGGGTGACCGGGATCGCCTTGCCCGGCTCAGCATAGCCCGAGACCTGCACCAGAAGCATTTGCCCCGGCGACAGCCCCTTGACCTGACGCAGAAAGGCGGGGCCGTCCGGCGTGGTCAGGAACATGCCGCCCTGCCCCTTGACCGGGCGGTCGGCACGTGCGCGATAGATAGTACCGGGGGCGGGAGCGTCGCTGGCGATCAGAAAGTCTTCCAGTTTACCATCCACCATCAAGGCCGCAGCCTCACGGTCCTGAATGTGGTCGAGAATAATGGTACGGCCCTTCATGCGGCAGTCTCCTGATAAAGCGGCAGCCCAGCGGCGCGCAGCAGATTAGCAGTTTCAGAAAGCGGCAGACCGACGATGCCGGTGAAGGAGCCGCTGATCCAGGGAATAAAGGCTCCGGCAGGCCCCTGAATGGCATAGGCTCCGGCTTTGCCCTGCCAGTCGCCGGTGGCGAGATAGGCGTTCAACTCTTCATCAGACAGGTTTTTCATCTTGACCTGGCTGACCACGTCCTTGGCCCAGACCCGCTCTCCACGGCGCACGGCAACGGCGGTGATAACCCGATGGCGGCGCCCCGACAGCGCCAACAGGAATTCCGCAGCCTCGCCCGCGTCGCGTGGTTTGCCCAGAATGCGGCGGCCGAGCGCAACGGTGGTATCGGCACAGAGCACCACATCATCCCCGCCGGCGGTCACGGCGCGGGTCTTGTCCTGCGTCACGCGGGTGCAGTAGGCGCGCGGCAGCTCGCCCTTCAGTGGGGTTTCATCGACCTCGGGCGGACGCACCGCGTCAGGGCGCACCCCCAGCTGCGCCAGCAACTGCAGCCGCCGTGGGCTGCCCGATCCCAGAATGAATGCCATGTGCCTTGCCCTCTTGCCGGTTTGCGCCCGTCATACTGGGATTGCCGGCAGCGGAAAAGAGCAGCCCGCTCTTTCCCCCTGCCGGACATATCCCGCCGGAGGCCGCGGCTGAAAAGCCGCTTGAAAAAACAAAAGCCCGGCGAAAGGCCGGGCTTTGCATCTCTTGGCGGATCAACGGCTTACTTGAAGCGGTAGTTGATCCGGCCCTTGGTCAGGTCATAGGGGGTCATTTCCACCTGGACCCTGTCGCCAGCCAGAACACGGATGCGGTTCTTGCGCATCTTGCCTGCCGTATGTGCGATGATTTCATGGCCGTTTTCCAGCTCGACCCGAAACGTCGCATTAGGCAGGAGTTCCTTCACGACACCGGGAAATTCGAGCGTATCTTCCTTGGCCATGTTGTCTCCATCGTTGCGTTCCCCCGCAAACCGCGGGACGTGCGCTTAAATGAGCGCATTTCCCCCGTTTTTCAAGGGCTCAATCAGGTTAACACCGCTTTTGTGACCGAATTAATGCGAGGCAGCTGTTCATCCCAATGCAGGCGGTTCAGCACACCGCCGTCGGCCCGGACATGTGCAATCGCCTCAAGGTCCACCTCACCATAGGTCCAGCCAGGCTGATCCATCGTGCCTTCGGCGATCACACCGGTACCGGGGAAGCCATTGTCAGGCGGGCCGAAAATGCCGCCCATGCCGGTGTTTTCATCCACAGCTTCAGACCAGCTGTTGGTCCCCACCACCGAGGCCATGGCGGTAACGCATTGACATTCCAGCGCCCGCGACATCGCCCCCAGACGCACCCGCCAGTAGCCCGCAAGCGCCTCGGTACAGGAGGGCACAAGGATCACATCCACCTCTGCCAAGGCACGCCCCAGCAGGGGAAATTCACTATCGTAACAAATCAGCACGCCGATTCTGCCTAGCGCGGTTTCAAACACCTTCAGCGGCCCGCCTCCAGCGACCCCCCAGTCATCCCGCTCGAATCGGGTCATGATCTGCTTGTCCTGATGGTCGCGCCCCCCAGTCGGCGTGTACAGTTCCGCCCGGTTCACGACCTGTCCGGTACTGGTCAGCACCGGGGCCGACGCGCCTAGGATGTGCACGCCATGCTGCGCCGCAAGTTTCAAATGCAACGCCGCGGCCTCTTCCATCCGGTCCGACACCGCGTGGATCGAGCGCTGAAGATCACCTGCAGCCTCCGCCCCTGCCAAGGTCGACAGCTCCATCGCGCCGTATTCGGGAAACAGCAGAAGATCCGCGCCCTCGCCCGCCGCCTCGGCCACCCAGGACGCCAGCTTGTCCTCATACTGGGCCCAACTGTCGAGCCAGTCGAGCGGATAGGCGGCGGCGGCAATTTTCATCGGGTCTCTCCTGTTGGCGATATGTCCGCAGCATTGCCCTGCCGGACCACTCAGCGCAAGGTGTCGGCCTGGCGTTACAGATCCCGCATCCAGACCTGCAGAGATTTTGAGCTCTCGACGCTCTGGCCCAAATCTTTCCACGCAAAATGGGCGACAGCCCCGGGTACAGGCTGGTAACCGCGTTTGCGCCAGAACGGATCCAGCGACCCATAGTCCTTGGGCCGCAAAGGGTGATCCGCAGGGCGCTGCACCGCACAAAAGGCCGATTTGGTGAACCCCAGCCTGCGCGCATGTGCCTCGCGCAGATCAAAGAACCCATGCCCCGCGCCGCGACCACGGTAGGCGGGCAGCAGAACTGATTCGGCGCAGTAGAACACGTCTGCCAGATTAATTTCGCGCGCTGCAAAAGCGGCGGCAAAATCATCGGCATGATCGCTCAGCGGCGTGCCGGTCGCGGCGCCGACCAATGTGTCGCCATCAAAGGCCCCAACAACCACCGCCCCGGCGCTGTCGCGGTAGTTTTGCAGATAGCGGCGTTCATACGCCAGGTCGCCATCATAGAGATACGGCCACGCGCGAAACACCTCGATCCGCAGACGCGCCACATCTTCCAGTGCGGCCTCCAGTGCCGCGCCGGTCAACGCCGCAATGCGCAGGCGCATTAGGCCGCGCGCCCCTTGTCCGACACTTGGGCAATCCAGTCGGCGAGATTGTAATAGGTTGTGACGCGCGAGATCCTACCACCTGTCAGCTCGAAGAACGACCCGCCCGGCAGCCGGTAGGTCTGGCCGGCTGCCTCCGGAAGACCGTCGTCGGTCGCCAGATAGGTACCGTTTACGATGAACTCCGCCGCTGCACGGGAGCCGCAGGGGCTGGAGAGGAGGACCATATCGGTCAGCTCTTCCTTATAGCAGCGGCTCATATGTGCGCAAAATTCAGCAAACTTCGCCTTGCCGGTACGGATCTCGCCTTCGTTCACGTGATGGGCGATGCCGTCATCCAGGCAGTCCAGCATGGCGTCTATGTCGCCTGCGTTGAAGGCTTTGAAATAGCGCGCGATGATCTCAGTCATAGTCTCTCCGTCGGTTCGCCCCAGCGTTTTTTCAGGTGCTGGATGATCTGGTCCCTTGTCTGTCGGTAACTGTCTAGCTTGGCGTCGCGCGTCTCGCCCAGCCCGGTTGGGTCCAAAATCGGCCAATATTCGACATCGAGGTGAAAAAAACGGGTCAACTCCAGTGCCCGCCGTTGGCTGGCCGGTGACAGTGCCACGACCAGATCGAAGGACGACAAATCATCCCCCCAGCGCTCCATCTCGTCGAAGGAGCGCGAGCGGTGGCGCGACAACTCCACGTTCATTTCTTGGCAGACAGCAATGCAGAAGCCGTCAATTTCCATGTCATTCTTGACGCCAGCCGACTGAACATAGGTGCCGGTGCCGTAGAATTTCTTCATGATGCCCTCTGCCATCGGAGAGCGGACCGAATTGTGGTCGCAACAGAACAGAATGGACTGCGGCAGCTCCTCCACGCATCAGCCTCCGAAGTGCAAGACGCAAATCAGGGTGAACAGTCGGCGGGCGGTGTCGGTGTCGACCTCCGCCTTGCCCTCCAACCGTTCCTGCAAAACGCGACTGCCCTCGTTGTGAATGCCGCGGCGGGCCATGTCGATGGTCTCGATCTGGCTGGGCGGCAGGGTCTTCACCGCGGTGAAATAGCTCTCGCAAATTTGGTAGTAATCCTTGACCACCTGGCGGAACGGCGACAGCGAAAGGTGAAACTCCGCCGCCTTCTCGCCATCCTCGGTGTTGACGTCAAAGACCAACCGCTTCTCACGGATGGCGAGTCCCAGATGATAAGGACCATCCGGCATGCCGCGCGCCTCGCGGCCCGGCAGCGCAAAGCTGTTCTGCTCGATCAGATCATAAATCGCCACCTTTCGCTCCTGATCGATTTCGGGGGTCGGCGGCGGCAGGTTGCGGTCGTCCAGTTCGATATGGCTGATACGGCTCATGGCTCTGATCTCTATATGCGCGAAGGCGTCCGAACCTGAGTAGCGCACGACCGCCCGCGGGGCAATGCAGCTGTGCTTGACAGGCCAGCCAGCAGCGCACAGCCTGCCAACACAGGAGACCAGACATGACCGGGCTTGACCCATTCCCCCTGAAGGGCCAGCGCGCGCTGGTGACCGGCTCGACCGACGGGCTGGGGTTTGCTGCGGCGCGACTGCTGGCGCAGGCCGGGGCTGAGGTCTGGATCAACGGGCGCAGCGCCGCGCGTGTCGCCGCAGCGATCGACCAGATCCCCGGCACCGCGCATCCGCTGGTGCTCGACATCGCAGACGAGGCCGCAGCCTGCGCCGCGTTCGAACACCTGGCGGCGCAAGGCGGGCTCGACATCCTGGTCAACAACGTCGGCCAGCGCGACCGCCGCAGCCTGTCAGACTTCACCCGCGCGGATGTACAATCCCTGTGGGAGGTCGACCTCGTCTCCCCGTTCCATCTGTGTCAACTGGCCGCGGCACAGATGGTTCCGCGCGGATATGGGCGCATCATCAACCTGTCGTCCATCGCCGGAATCATCGCCCAGTCGGGGGATGCGGCCTACACCACTGCCAAGGCCGGGATCAACGGCATGACGCGGGCGCTGGCCGCAGAGCTTGGCCCCAGCGGCATCACCGTCAACGCCGTTGCGCCGGGTTTCTTCAAGACTGCGCCGAATATGGCCGCCGCTGCGGATCCGGCAGTTGCCGACCGGCTGAAGGCCGCGACCGCGCTTGACCGCTGGGGACGCCCGCAGGAGCTGGCCCCCGCCATCCTGTTCCTGGCTTCGCCCGCCGCGTCTTACGTCACCGGGCAGGTGCTGGCAGTGGACGGCGGCTACACCGCTCACTACTGACAATCGCGCGCCGAAGGCCCGCGCTCTTTCTGGTCAGAAATACTCCGGGGTGAATTGTCCCGCAGGGGCAAGAGGGGCAGCGCCCCTCAGCCGTCCTGATCGTTTAGCGCATCCAGCCGGGCCGTGACGGACAGCCCATGTGCCTCCAGGCTTTCGCTGGCGGCCAACGCCGCTGCCGCCGGTCCAATCGCGCGCAACGCCTCCGGCGTCATCTGGCTCAGCGTGGTGCGTTTCAGGAAATCCATCACGGACAAACCAGAGGAAAACCGGGCCGAACGGGCTGTCGGCAACACGTGGTTTGGCCCACCGACGTAATCTCCGATGGCTTCGGGTGTGTATTGGCCCAGGAAAATTGCACCCGCATGAACGGTTTTCAGGCTCAAACCCTGGGGATCGGCCACGCAAAGCTCCAAGTGTTCCGGCGCAATGCGGTTGGACAGCGCTGCGGCCTCGTCCAGATCGCGGACGGTTATGACCGCTCCGAAATCGCGCCAAGAGGCAGCGGCGATTGCGCGGCGCTCCAGCGTCTCGAGCCGTTTGTCCACTGCGGCTGCCACCGCCCGGCCGAAGTCCGCATTATCAGTCACCAGGATCGACTGGGCGCTTTCGTCATGCTCTGCCTGGCTCATCAGGTCCAGGGCAATCCAGTCGGGGTTGTTGTCCTTGTCGGCGATCACCAGAATTTCCGACGGCCCGGCGATCATGTCGATGCCGACCTTGCCAAAGACCCGCCGCTTGGCCGCCGCGACAAAGGCGTTGCCGGGACCAGTGATCTTGTCCACCGGGGCGATGCTTTCGGTGCCATAGGCCAGTGCCGCTATCGCCTGTGCACCGCCTACGCGATAGATTTCATCCACACCGGACAGTCGCGCCGCCAGCAGCACCAGCGGGTTGATCTGCCCGTCCGGCGTCGGCACCGTGATCGCGAGCCGCGAGACCCCCGCCACCTTGGCCGGGATCGCGTTCATCAGCACCGACGACGGATAGGAGGCCAGCCCGCCGGGGACATAGAGACCCGCCGCCGCTACGGCTGACCAGCGCCAGCCCAAGGTCGCGCCAGCCGCGTCAGTCCACTGCGCATCCTGCGGCATCTGCCGCGCGTGGTAGGCGCGGATGCGCTCCGCAGCCAATTCCAGCGCGGCACGATCCTGTGGCGAAACGGCTGCCACCGCAGCGTCGACTTCTGCGTCAGAAATCCGCAACTGGCCGGGTTCCAGCTCCATCCGATCGAATGTCGCGGTCAGTTCCAGCAGCGCAGCATCGCCTCGCGTTCGCACATCCTCGATGATCTTCGCGACCACGGCATCCACCTGCGGGCTGTCCTCGCGCTTGGCGCCCAACAGCGCGGCAAAGGCCTGTTCGAAATCGGAATCAGCGGTGTTCAGAAACTGCGGCATCGGGATCTCCTGTTTGTTCCCCCGCATAGCGGCAACATCCGGCGGCCTCAAGAAATATGCCGTCGCCGGGCCGCTTTGCCGCGCTGCGGATCCTTGGGCGCGCAAAAATGGTCAGGCGCCGTGGTCAGGTGCCTGGCCAGACGGCGCCCGGTAGGGCCGCGTCACATCGCGCAATGAGACTTCCAGTGCCTCAACCGACAACCGGATGGCGCCATCTCCCGCGAGCGTCAGGAGCACATGGCCTGCGCCATCCTCACCGGGTTCAAATCCGATCGACAGCAGGGACAGCACCAGGTCCCGGTCGCTGCGGTCCACCCCCTGCGAGGCCACCGCCAGGACATTGTCCACCACCAGCAGGGATTGCACCCGTTCATAGACACGGCCGCGGCGTTCGGCGGCGTCCCGGTCTTCCCAGCGGAACCGGTTCACCAGAAGGGCAAAGCGGCGCTGTGCCTTGCGCCAACTCATTTCCGTGACCGGAAAGACCGCGTCCTGCGCCAGCGACGACAGCACTTTCAGATCCTCCGGGTCCAACGCGCCCAGATTCAGCGGAACCTCGCGACCGTCTTCAAAACTTGCGTCCTGCGTCATTGATCCCGGACCCGTTCAATGCGGGCACCCACGCCGGACAATTTGCGCACCACGTGCTCATACCCGCGATCCAGGTGATAGACCCGGCTGACGACGGTTTCGCCCTCCGCCGCCAGACCTGCCAGGATCAACGACACCGAGGCCCGCAGGTCGGTGGCCATCACCGGCGCGCCTTTCAGGCGTTCGACCCCGGTGACTGTGGCGTGCCCCCCATGCACGTCGATGCGCGCGCCCATGCGCGTCAGCTCCGGCGCGTGCATGAACCGGTTCTCAAAGATCTTTTCCTCCAGCACAGAAGTGCCTTCGGCCGTACACATCAGCGCCATCATCTGCGCCTGCAAATCGGTGGGAAAACCGGGGAAGGGTTCGGTCACCACATCCACCGCCTTGACGCGGCCATTTGTGCGGCGGACCTTCAACCCCTTTTCGGTCTCCGTCACCTGGATGCCGGCCGCATCCAGTTTCTCGCAGAAGGCACCAACCAGCCCGATGCGTCCGCCTAGAAGTTCCACCTCGCCACCGCTGATCGCCGGGGCCAGCATATAGGTGCCCAGCTCGATCCGGTCCGTCACCACCTGATGGGTCGCGCCATGCAGACGGTCCACACCTTGAATGGTGATGTCCGGGCTGCCATCGCCTTCGATCTGCGCGCCCATCTTGCGCAGGCAGTCGGCCAGGTCCACGATTTCCGGCTCACGCGCGGCGTTCTTGATGACCGTGGTGCCCTTGGCCAGTGTCGCTGCCATCATGATGTTTTCGGTGGCCCCGACGGAGGCGAAACTCAGTTCGATCACCGCGCCTTTCAGACCTTTGGGCGCCTTGGCATGCAGGTAGCCGTCTTTCAGCTCGATCTCAGCCCCCAGCGCCTCGAGCCCGTGGATATGCAGGTCCATCGGCCGGGCCCCGATGGCGCAGCCGCCGGGCAGCGACACCACCGCCTGCCCCAACCGCGCCAGCATCGGACCCAGCACCAGGTTGGACGCGCGCATTTTGCGCACGATGTCATAGTCGGCAACGTGGCTCGTCAGATCGTGGCTGGACATTGCCAGCACCTGACCGTCCTGAAGGCTGGAGACCTCGGCCCCCAACGACTGCAGCAGCGTTGTCATCGTCTTGATGTCGCTCAGCCGTGGTGCGTTGGTCAGCGTCAGCGGTTCCTCGCTCAGCAATGTTGCCGGCATCAGTGTCAGACAGGCGTTCTTGGCGCCTGCGATCGGGATTTGCCCGTTCAGCGGCCCACCGCCCGTTACCAGAATCGAATCCATCAGCCCTGTTCTCCGTCCTTGCCTGTATCTTGGTCCTGCTGCACCGCCCGCGCCTTGGCCTGCGCCTTGCGGCGCGCCATATTGGCCTTCAGCGCGGCCTTCAGCCGGTCTTCGCGAGAGGCTGCTGAATCAGCGTTTTTGGGTGTTTTCTTCTCTGCCATAAGACTTCTGTAACTTAGTGCGAAAAAACCGTCCAGAATGCTCTTGCGCCCCTCCGCGTTTATGCCTAAAAGCCCCCTCACCGGCGCTGCTGTAGCTCAGAGGTAGAGCACTCCCTTGGTAAGGGAGAGGTCGAGAGTTCAATTCTCTCCAGCAGCACCAGTTTCCCAAGAAAATCAGAAGCAAGATTGCCAGCTCGCTGAAGTGCAACGATTTTTAGTGCATGCTCGGGCGCCTGAAGCCTCTCCGCTACAGCGCGCTCTATAGTCAGCCCAACGTTTATCGGATATCAGGGCGGGCGCCCCGGCCACTTTGGAACAATGCGGCCGCAGCAGCGGCTGTGGGCGACGTTCGGTGCGCGTTTTATCCAGCCGACCAGCCCGACCGGCTGCGCACGACGTCCGCAGTCGTCACCGCGCGAATCATACGTCCGCAAGTGTGCCCACGATCACGAATCGGATCTGAAACAGATCCTCGCCGGTCCAACCAACCGCAGCAGATGCAGCGCGACAGCCTCGCGCCGATCAAAAGCGCCAAACCAGCGCGGCACGACACCCTAGGCCGCGGGAGGGGCGTGGGATTTCCCCAGCCCCCCCCGGCTTTCAATTACGGACGCTCGCCGTCTTCCCCGTCAAGGTAGGCCCGCAAAGCCGCTTCACTGCCATGCGACCAAATCAGGCTCAGCCAGCGTGAAAACTCTGCCGCGAACAGCTCGTTTTCGACGAGGTTACCGTAGATGTGATGTTGCTCAAGCCAAGCCCGCGGGCGTGACTTCGCGGCCCGTGCAACAGTGGCAAGATCACCCCAATGGGGGTCATTCGCCTCGATCTCGCTGCCGTCCTCGCGCGTTCCCGCACACATTCGGGCCCACATCGCTTCGACGAGGCTCAGCCCCGCGACGGGTCCGCCCGCGGTCAGGGCATCCCGCAGGGCCGGGTGCACGAAGCCTGGGTGCCGCGCCGAGCCGTCAAAGGCGACCCGCCGGACCGTGTCGCGGATGGCAGGGTTGGAAAACCGCTGCTCAATCAGGCCCACATAGGCGCGCGGCGTCATCTCTGGGACCGCGGACACGCCGGGCACGATCTCTTCGTGCTGAACCTTTCGGAACAAAGCCGCAATCAGCGGATGCGCCATGCAATCGGCAATGGTTTCAACCGACAAAAGCTCCCCGACATTGGCCAGCACCTGATGGCCTGCATTCAGGATGCGTATCTTCATCGCTTCGTAGTCGTGAACGGACGGGGTGAACACCGCTCCGGCCTTGTCCCAATCGGGTCGCCCGGCGCAGAAATCATCCTCGATTACCCACTGGCGGTAGTTTTCATGGGTGACGGGGGCCGCATCCGCAATCCCCAATTTCTGAACCAAAGAGATTTCCGCCGGTCCGGTGGCCGGCACGATGCAATCAACCATGGAATTTGGGAAGCTGCAGTGCTGGTCGATCCAATCCGCCAGCGCCGGATCGGAAGAACGTGCCAGCGTCACCACCGCCTGTCGGGCGACACTGCCATTGCCGCGCAAGTTATCGCAACTCTGCACGGTGAAAGGCCCAGCGCCGCTCTCGCGACGGGCTTTCAGCGCCGCCACGATGGCACCGAACACAGTCCGCGGAGCCTGCGGATTGGCCGCGTCGTAGCGGATGTCGGGATGGCTGACATCCAATCCGCCGCTATCCGGGTCGAGGTAATAGCCACCCTCTGTCACCGTCAGCGACACAATGCGGATCGCCGGGTCGCGCATGGCGCGGATCAGAGCGCCGTTGCCATCCTCGATCGGCAGGTAATCCACCATCGCGCCGGTCACTTCTGCCGAGACACGGCCCGGCGCCAGCTCGATCAGCGTCGTCAGGCAGTCCTGCGCCAGCAGCTTTTGTCGCATGGCGGTATCGTAGGGGCGCACCCCGGCGCCAAGAATGGCCCAGTCCTGTGCCAGCCCCTGTTGCATCAGCCGATGCAGATACCAAGCCTGATGCGCACGGTGAAAGTTTCCCAGCCCGACATGGATGATTCCCGCAGACAGCGCAGCGCGGTCGTATTGCGGGCGCATGACAGCCTCGGGCAAATCCCGTAGCGCATCCAGGCCAAGCCTTACAGGGGGGTGATTTGCCATGTGCCGCTCCATCAGCATTTCCATTGTTCACCTGTCCAGCAGCAGATCGCGGGCACGCTCATGCGATCCGCAGCCCGTCAGCGTCGAAGCGGTGGATCACATCGGCACGCGGGGTCATGAAGATCCGATCACCGTGGCGATAGCCCACTTCGCCGCCAGCACGCACGGTGATCGTGTCGGCCAACCCGGTGTCATGGACGTGGAAAAACGTATCGGAGCCAAGATGTTCCGATACGCTGACCACACCGGACCATGTACCGGCCTCGCCCGAGACCTCGATGTGTTCGGGGCGCACGCCGATGGTATGGGCTCCCAGTTTGGCGGCCTCTTCGCCTTCGATGAAATTCATCTTGGGCGAGCCGATGAAACCGGCGACGAACTTGTTGCGCGGCCTGTGGTACAAATCGAGTGGCGAGCCGA
Organism: Leisingera sp. SA32; assembly: GCF_056033425.1. Classification (NCBI taxonomy): domain Bacteria; kingdom Pseudomonadati; phylum Pseudomonadota; class Alphaproteobacteria; order Rhodobacterales; family Roseobacteraceae; genus Leisingera; species Leisingera sp. SA32. The sequence continues at coordinate 135,386 of NZ_JBVYHB010000007.1, forward strand.
CCTGTTCGATCACGCCACCATGCAGCACCACGATCTTGTCGGCCATGGTCATCGCCTCGACCTGGTCGTGGGTGACATAGATCATCGTGGTTTCCAGCCGTTCGTGCAGCTCGGAAATTTCCAGCCGCATGCCGACCCGCAGCGCGGCGTCGAGGTTCGACAGGGGTTCATCAAACAGAAAGGCCGAAGGTTCGCGCACGATGGCACGCCCAATGGCGACCCGCTGGCGTTGGCCGCCGGACAACTGGCCCGGGCGGCGGTCCAGATAATCGGTGAGGTTCAGCGCGCGGGCTGCACCCTCGATGCGCCGCTCCTGCTCCTCTGCCGGGATGCCCGCCATGCGCATCGGAAAGGCGATGTTCTTGCGCACCGACATATGCGGATACAGGGCGTAGGACTGGAACACCATGGCGAGGCCGCGCTTGGCCGGGGGCACATTGGTTGCGTCCTGCTTGTCGATGCGAATCTGGCCCGAGCTGACGTCCTCCAGCCCGGCGATCAGCCGCAACAGGGTGGACTTGCCGCAGCCCGAGGGGCCGACAAAGACCGTGAATTCGCCATCTTCGATGGTCAGATCCAGGGGTGGGATGACTTGCACGTCGCCAAAGCTCTTGGAGACCTTGTCCAAAGTGATACGTCCCATAAGCGTGTCTCCTTATTTCACGGCGCCAAAGGTGAGGCCGCTGACGAGTTGTTTCTGGCTGAACCAGCCAAGGATCAGGATCGGAGCGATGGCCATGGTCGAGGCCGCGCTGAGTTTGGCGTAAAACAGGCCTTCGGGGCTGGAATAGCTGGCGATGAAAGCGGTGAGCGGTGCCGCCTTGGCGGCCGTCAGGTTAAGCGTCCAGAAGGCTTCGTTCCAGGCAAGGATCACATTCAGCAGCAGCGTCGACGCGATGCCGGGAATGGCCATGGGCGTCAGGATATACAGCACCTCTTCGCGCAGGGTAGCGCCATCCATCCGGGCGGCCTCCAGGATTTCGCCGGGGATTTCCTTGAAGTAGGTGTAAAGCATCCAGACGATGATCGGCAGGTTAATCAGCATCAGCACGATGACCAGTCCCACCTTGGTGTCCAGCAACCCCATTTTGATAAAGATCAGGTAGATCGGATACAGCACGCCCACGGCAGGCAGCATCTTGGTGGACAGCATCCACAACAGGATGTCCTTGGTTCGTTTAGACGGTACGAAAGCCATCGACCAGGCGGCGGGCACCGCGATGAGGATGCCGAGGATGGTGGAGCCGCCGGCGATGACGATCGAATTCCACAGGAACCGACCATAGTTGGAGCGTTCCTGCACCACCGTGTAGTTCTCCAACGTCCAGTCGAAGAACAGGAACACGGGCGGATCGGCGATGGCCTGGGCTTCGGTCTTGAAGCTGGTCAGGATGGTCCAGAGGATCGGAAAGAAGATCAAGAGGCCCACGCCCCAGGCCAGGGCAGTATTCAGGACTTTGCGTTGCGATGTGATTGCACGTGCCATGCGGGCCTCCTTAAGCGTCCAGGTTCTTGCCGACGATGCGCATCAGGAAGATAGCAACGATGTTGGCGAGGATGATGGCGTAGACCCCTCCGGCAGAGCCGAGCCCGATGTTCTGGCTCTCCAGCACGCGCTGGAAGATCAGATAAGTCAGTGTCTTGGTGCCAAAGGCGCCCTGAGTGGTGACAAAGATCTCGGCGAAGATCGACAACAGGAAGATGGTCTGGATCAGCACCACCACGGTGATGGCGCGCGACAGATGCGGCAGGGTGATATAGCCAAAGCGTTTCACCGGCGGCGCGCCGTCCATCTCCGCGGCTTCCAGTTGTTCGCTGTCCAGCGACTGGATCGCGGTCAGCAGGATCAGCGTCGCAAAGGGCAGCCACTGCCAGCTGACAATCAGGATGATCGACTGGGTCGAGGCCTCAGTCAGCCAGACCATCGGCTCGGCCCCGAAGGCGCGCCACAGATGCGCCAGCAGGCCGTTTGTCGGGTCCATGAAGACGTTCTTCCAGACCAGAGCAGAAACGGTGGGCATCACGAAAAAGGGCGCGATCACCAGGATGCGGACAATGCCGCGGCCCCACATCGGCTGATTGAGCAGCAGCGCCAGCAGCACACCGAAGACCACGGTGATGGCGAGCACACCGCCGACGATCACCAGCGTGGCCTGCACGCTGGGCCAGAAGGCGCTGGAGGAAACGAAGCGGACGTAGTTGTCAAAGCCGACCCAGCCCAGATCACCGCCGCGCAGCGGCAGATATTTCTTGAACGAGAAATAGAGCGTCATGGTCAGCGGCACCAGCATCCAGCCCAGCAGCAGCACCACCGCGGGCGCCATCATCAGCCTGGCGGCGGTGCGGGCGTGGCGGGTGCCGCCATGTTGCGCGGCCGCCGCGGTCGGGCCTTTGGGCTTGGTTGCAGCCGGGTCCATGCCGAGGGGGGGCGTGGATTGGGGCTGTTGCGTAGTCATTGGGTGTACCTCCTCCGTCAGCGGCAGGGGCCGCTTGGGGCGATCATGCGGAACGTTGGTGCGGGACGGTCATGCGATTTTCGGGGGCATGCCCGTTTCTGGGGACTGGGCCGGAGAGCGGCGGAAGCGCCGCTCTCCGGGGCGGAGGGGATGCATCGTCCTCCAAGGTGGAAGAATGCATGGCCCTCCGGGCTGGGGAGCGCGTGTGTCTCAGCGGTAGCCGGCGGCTTCCATGGCCTCGTTGGTGATGGCCTGGGCCTTCTCGAGCGCTTCGTCGATCGATTGCTGACCGGCATAGGCGGCAGAGAACTCCTGGCTCACCTCGGTCGCGATGCCTGCAAATTCGGGGATGGCGACGAACTGGATGCCGACATAGGGCACCGGCTTTTCTGTCGGGTTCTCCGGATCGGAGGCCTTGATCGATTCAAGCGTCATCGCGGCAAAAGGCACTTCCTGGTAGTTGGCGTTCTCGTAGAGAGAGATGCGCGCACCGGGCGGCACGTTGGCCCAGCCTTCTTTGGCGGCGACCAGCTCAATGTACTCCTTAGAAGTTGCCCATTCGATGAACTCCTTCGCCACATCGGCCTTTTGGGAGCCCGCAGGGATGCCCAGGGCCCAGGCCCAGAGCCAGTTGGCGCGCTTGCTTACGCCATCCTTGTTCGGCGCCAGAGCGAAGCCCACCTTGTCGGCGACCTGCGAGTCGTCGGGATTGGTCACGAAGGAGGCCGCCACGGTGGCGTCGATCCACATGCCGCATTTGCCCTGCTGGAACAGCGACAGGTTTTCATTGAATCCGTTGGTGGCATAGCCCGCGGGGCCGTAGTCGTTCATCATGCTGACGTAGAATTCCAGCGCTTCCTTCCACTCGGGCTGATCGAACTGGGCGTTCCAGTCCTCGTCGAACCAGCGTGCGCCGAAGGAGTTGGCGGTGACGGTGATGAAGGCACCGCCCTCGCCCCAGCCGGCCTTGCCGCGCAGGCAGATGCCGTTGATGTCCGCCTCTGGATCATCCATCGCCGCGGCGGCGTCGCGGATGAATTCCCAGGTCGGGGCGTCGGGCATCTCCAGGCCGGCCTGCTCCATCAGGTCGGTGCGGTACATGATCATCGAGCTTTCGCCATAGAAGGGGGCGGCATAAAGCGTGCCCTCGTGGCTGAGCCCTGCGCGCATGGCGGGCAGGATGTCGTCGGCGTCATATTCCGCCGACAGGTCGTCCAGCGGGACCAGCCAGCCGTTCGCGCCCCAGATCGGGGTTTCGTACATGCCGATGGTCATGATGTCGAACTGGCCACCCTTGGTGGTGATGTCGGTGGTGACACGCTGGCGCAGCACGTTTTCTTCCAGCGTCACCCATTCGACCTCATGGCCGGTCTTTTCGGTGAAATCGTCGGTCAGACCCTGCATCCGGATCATGTCACCATTGTTCACGGTGGCAATTGTGATGGTCTCAGCAGATGCGCCCCCGACCGCAAGCAACGATAGCGCCGTTGCCGCACTCAATGCATTTTTCGCAAACATCTTCTACCTCCCTGTTCAGATGTTGGCTTCAAGGTTACCGCCGATGGCGACCTAGCGTCAATTTAATTCTTTACGCGCGTAAAGTTTAACCGTACAGCTTGCGTTTTCAGCAGCTTAGGCAGATCCCCGCATGACCAACTGGCCATCGAAAAGGGTTTCCTTGCGCGAATCGTTCGGATTTCCCGCTTCGATCACGGCCCTGAGCGTTTCGGCGCTTTTCCGGGCGATCGCCTCATAGTCCTGTGAAACCGTGGTCAGTGTCGGGCAGGTAAAGCGGGAAAACGGGTGATCGTCGTGCCCGGCAACCCGCATGCTGCAATCCGCGCCGAGCCCCACCTTTATCCCGGCCTCATAGGCTGCCGACAAAACGCCAATCGCCAGACGGTCGTTGCTGCACAGGATGGTGTTGGTTGGAAGGTTCCGGTCCCTCACCACACGGGTGCCTTCCAGAAAACCGATTTCTTCAAACTCCCATCCGGTCCCAGGGGCCTGAATCAGGTGCGGAGTATGGTTCAAACGCTCCATCGCGGCGACATAGGCATGGCGCCGTTTATGCGCGTTCGGGTTCGCCGGATCCTTCATTTCGAAGAATGCAGGTGGCTCACCGGTCCGGCACAGGTAGTCCACAATCAAACCAATACTTTGATTATTGTTAGACCCCACAAAGGCCGCCCCAGCGGAACCCACGGTGGCATCGAACAGGACCGTCGGGACATCCTGGCAGAACGCGGTAATCCGGTCCTGGTCCGAGCGCCGCCCCAACGGGGCAAGCAGCACACCCGCCGGCTTGAGCAAGCGCAGGTTTTCCAGGTTCTCGATCTCCTGATCGGCGTCGCCGTGCGATCCCAGCAACACCGGGCGATACCCCATGTTCAGAACATGGGCCTCGATGGTGCGCGCGATTTCGGCAAAGAACGGGTCGGCGAGATAAGGCACGACGATGCCGATGTTCTTGGTCAGTCTTCGGTTCTGGTTGATCGCATAGAGGTTGGGGCGATAATCATAGCGATCAAGCGCCGCTTCAATACGCTGCCTGGTCGACGCCCGTACACTGGAAGGGTCATTGAAGAATTTCGACAACGTCGGCCGCGAAATACCGCTGAGCGCTGCGAACTCTTCCATGTTTCTTATCTTACGGTCTTCCATGCAGGCGCTCGCTTTGCTGTTGCGGGGCAAGGCCGATGTGGCCTTGCCCAAAATCTTCCTGCGACAATAATTGACGCGCGGAAAATTTCACAGCCCGTTTACGGAAAAGCGGTGCGGAACCTGACGGCCAGCGTCAAAAGAAGCCCAGTTTATTCGGGTTGTAACTGACCAGCATGTTCTTGGTCTGCTGGTAGTGATCCAGCATCATCTTGTGGGTCTCCCGTCCGATACCGGATTGCTTGTACCCGCCAAAGGCTGCGTGGGCCGGATAGGCATGGTAATTGTTCACCCAGACACGTCCCGCTTCGATGTTGCGGCCAAATCGATAGGCGCGGGTGCCATCGCGCGTCCAGACCCCAGCGCCGAGGCCATACATCGTGTCATTGGCAATGGCGAGCGCCTCTGCCTCATCGCGGAAGGTGGTAACCGACACGACCGGACCGAAGATCTCCTCTTGAAAGACCCGCATCTTGTTGTGGCCTTTCAAAATGGTCGGCTGCACGTAATAGCCGTTTGACAGGTCGCCGTTGAACCGCGCAGCGCCACCGCCGGTCAGAACCTCTGCACCTTCTTCAACGCCGATGGTCAGATAAGACAGGATCTTGTCCTGTTGTTCCTGGCTGGCCTGGGCGCCGACCATTGTGGCCATGTCACGCGGATCGCCTTGCTTGATCGCCTTCACCCGCGCGATGCAACGGGCGATGAATTCTTCATAAATATCCTCCTGGATCAGGGCCCGGGACGGACAGGTGCAGACTTCGCCCTGGTTGAAGGCGAACAGCACAAACCCTTCGATCGCCTTGTCTAGGAAGGCATCGTCTTCGGCCATCACGTCCGAGAAAAAAATGTTCGGCGACTTTCCGCCGAGCTCCAGTGTGACCGGGATCAGGTTTTCCGTCGCGGCCTGCATGATGATCCGCCCCGTCTCGGTCGAGCCGGTGAAGGCGATCTTCGCGATTCGCGAAGATCTCGCCAACGGACCGCCAACCTCCGGCCCCATGCCGTTGACGATGTTCAACACGCCCGGCGGCAGCAGGTCGGCAATGACCTCGGCCAGAACCATGATCGCAGCGGGGGTCTGCTCGGCAGGTTTCAAAACGACGCAGTTGCCGGCCGCCAGCGCCGGAGCCAGTTTCCAGGCCGCCATCAGAACCGAGAAGTTCCAGGGGATGATCTGAGCAACAACGCCCAGAGGCTCGTGGAAATGATAGGCCACCGTGTCATGGTCGATCTCGGACATCGCCCCTTCCTGGCCACGCAGCACCCCTGCGAAATACCGGAAATGGTCGACCGTCAGCGGAATATCCGCTGCTGTGGTTTCCCGGATCGGCTTGCCGTTGTCCCAGGTTTCCGCCGTGGCAATCAGCTCTAGGTTTTCCTCGATCCGGTCGGCGATTTTCAGCAGCAGGTTCGAGCGTTCGGCCGCAGATGTCTGAGCCCAGGCATCTTTGGCGGCGTGGGCTGCATCCAGCGCCAGTTCAACATCCTCCGCAGTGGACCGCGCCACGTCGCAGACCTTGGCGCCGGTGATCGGGGTGATGTTGTCGAAATATTGCCCCTTTGCCGGGGGGATGAATTCGCCGCCGATGAAATTGTCGTAACGCGTCTTGAACGGGGACATATGCTCTTTGGTAATCTGGGTCTGTTCGTTCATGGGTTCCTCCTTCAGCCCCGGTCCTCCGCCGGGAATGCCAAAGAGGATGCGCGCCAGTCCGGCTCCGGTCAGCCCGGTCGGCCCCAACTGCGGTCACGATCTGTCTCAGCAGTGAGACAGGTTACCCCTCGCGTCCACCGATCCCCAGCCGCTTCATCCGCCGGTACAACGTGGCCCTGCCGATCCCGAGGTTGCGGGCCGCCTCCGACACATTGCCATTTGCACGGGACAGTGCCCGGTTGACGGCAGCGCGTGCCGCCTTCTCGAACCCTGTGGGCCCCTCTTCGCGGCCCAACAGATCCGAGGCCGGCAGGGTCGCAATTGGGCCCGACAAGCGCAAACCGAAGGCCCGGCGTGCACCTCGGGTTGCCCCCAACACCAGATCATCCTGATCGACGGCCAGCAGCATTGCCGATTCGCTGTCGCCGGTGTCAACCACGACAATCCGGGCACCGGGGAAGGCCGCGCGGAAATTGTCCGTCTCGATCTGCCGGGCGGTCTGGGTGACCGTCGCCGCAATCAGCCGGTTGAAGGCTTCGGTCTGATCCGCCCGCCCAGAGGACACGTCCAGTGCCCCGATCAGCTCTCCCTCCGGGCCGAAAATCGGCGCGTCCATGCAGCTCATGCCAGTGTTGCGGGTATGAAAGTGCTGGTCTCGGTGGATGATCACCCGACGCGCCTCAGCGATGCAGGTGCCGATGCCATTGGTGCCCTCAGAGGCTTCCGACCAGTCCGCGCCCGGCGTCAGCCCCCAGGCCTTAAAGGTTGCGACGTCGCCGCTGGCGGTCCGCTGGTCCAGCACCACCCCCTCGGCATCAGTGAGCAACACGCCACAGCCGGACCTGCACACGAGTTGAAAAAGCGCATCAAGTTTCGGTGCCGCAAGTCGCATCATTGGCTCGCTGCGGTCGCGGCGGTCTGCCAGGGCCTGTGCAGCGATCCTCTGCACGCCGCGCTGCTGGCCTGGGTCCAGCCCGTGGTGATCAAGCGACCTCCGCCAGGATGCCGCCAGTCGCGACCGGGCTGCTGCCCCCGGCTGCCGTGCAATGTCGACCACCCGCGCGGCATGTTGCGTTTCTGAAGCCAAATCCATCATCCTCCCACGCCGACCATACGCACTTTATCCGCGTTTCGGAAATATCCTGTTCGCCAGCCCCTTCCCGCCTGTGCTGAACACGCCCGCGACGCTGATACGTCCGCCAAACTGCCGCTTGCAATTTACGTACCGATCTGTACACCATAAGTGAAGGTTAACAGATCGGTACATAAAATGAACGAACAGCCCCGCCCGCCACTGCCGCCCTTTACTCGTGACACGGCCATCACCAAGGTCCGTGCAGCCGAAGATGCCTGGAACAGCCGCTCCGCCGACAAGGTGGCGCCGGCCTATACGCTGGACACCAACTGGCGCAACCGAGCCGAATTCCCGCAGGGCCGCGAAGACGTTCACCGCTTCCTGACCGCCAAATGGCAACGCGAGACCAACTACCGCCTCATCAAGGAGCTGTGGGCCTTTGTCGACAATCGCATCGCCGTGCGCTTTGCCTATGAGTGGCAGGATGCAGCGGGCCAGTGGTTCCGGTCATACGGGAATGAAAACTGGGAGTTCGACGAAAACGGCCGCATGGCGCATCGCTTCGCCTCGATCAACGACCTGAAAATCACTGAGGAAGCGCGCCTGTTCCGCTGGCCACTCGGCCCGCGCCCGGCGGATCATCCGGGGCTCAGCGCGTTGGGGCTCTGAACCTGATGCAAAGGGGGCAGGCTGGCATGCCTGCCCTCAGCCTGCGTTTGCGGTGTCCTTGGCCCGCTGCGTCGACATGCGGCGGGTCAGCGCCAGCCGCCGCATCAGCGCGATCACAAACACCGCGGTCAGGATCAGCACAATGGTTGGTGCAGGTGCGCTGTCCAGATAGAAACTGGCATAGGTCCCCGCGAGCATCGAGCCCATGCAGACCACAACGGATACCCACAACATGGTGCCAAACCTGCGCACCAGCAGGAAGGCAATGGCCCCCGGCGCGATCAGCAAGCCGATGGCCAGGATCAGACCCGCCGCCGACAGGGTCGCGACGATGGTCAGCGACAGCGCGGCGAGCAGACCATAGTGCAGCACGGTCACCGGCAGGCCAGACGCCCGCGCCTGCGCCGGATCGAAACTGTGCAACAGCAGATCCTTCCACTTCAGCAGCAGCGCCGCCGCCACCCCCACAGAGATCACCCCGGCAGTCCACAGCTCATGCGGTTCGACCCCCAGCATGTTGCCGAACAGGATGTGATCGAGATGGGCGTTGGTTTCGACCGAGACATACAAGACGATGCCCAGGCCGAACATGCCGGAAAAGACCACGCCCATCACCGTGTCCTGCTTGACCCGGCTGTTGCCAGACAGAAAACCAGTGGCCACGGCGCAGAGCATGCCTGCCGCAAAGGCGCCCAGGATCAGCGGAATGCCCACAATATAGGCCAGAACGATCCCCGGCAGCACCGCATGGCTGACCGCATCGCCCATCAGCGCCCAGCCCTTCATGACCAAAAAGCACGACAGCAGCGCCGTCGGCACCGACACGATCACCGAGATCAGAAAGGCGTTCTGCATGAAAGCGAACTGAAACGGCATCAGCAGGGTTTCGATATCCATCACACGCCCTCCTGCTGTGCCGCAGGCCCGCGCCGCAGCGCCGCCCGCGCCTTGCGCCGGGCCGCGAGCAGCCCGTGTTTCGGCGCAAAGACAAAAACCGTCAAGAAAATCAGCGTCTGCAGCGTCACGATGATACCGCCAGTGGCCCCGTCCAGAAAATAGCTGGCATAGGCCCCGAAGAAACTGGTCAGCGCGCCGATCAAAACCGACAGCAGGATCAGCCGTGGGAAACGGTCGCACAACAGATAGGCCGTGGCGCCGGGTGTCACCACCATGGCGATCACCAGAAACGCCCCCACCGTCTGCATCGCGGCCACCACCGAGGCCGACAGCAGCACGAAAAACACCGCCTTGAGCAGGCCGGGGCGCAGCCCGATGGTGCGGGCGTGGTTTTCATCAAAGAAGGTGACCATCAGATCTTTCCACTTGGCCACCAGCACCACCAGCGAGACAAAGCCGATGATCGCCAGCTGCATCGTATCCTCTGGCGTGATGGCCAGAATGTTGCCCATGGTGATGGTTTGCACGGAGACCGACATCGGACTGATCGAGACGATGAACAGCCCCAGACCGAAAAAAGACGTGAAGATCAGCCCGATGATGACATCCACCTTCAAGCCTGAACGCTCCGATAAAAACAGCATTGCCCCCGCCGCCAACCCGCCGGCGATGAAGGCGCCCAGCGCAAAGGGCAGCCCCAGGATATAGGCGCCCGCCACCCCCGGCACCACCGAATGCGAGAGCGCGTCGCCGATCAGTGACCAGCCCTTGAGCATGAGATAGGCCGACAAAAAGGCGCAGACCCCACCCACCAGCGCCGAGACCCACATCGCGTTGGTCATATAGCCATAGGAAAAAGGCTCCAGCAGGTATTCGATCATGGCTTGCCCTTCCCCCTGCCCGGCTCCGCGTCTCCTGACTGCTTCTTGCGCTTGCTGGTCTGGGTCTTCTCACCATATTGCACAAACGGACGTTCGTCGTCGGTCAGGATGGTCACCTTGCGCGTGTCGCCATCTTCATGCAGCGCTTCGCCGCCGAGGGTGAAATGGCGCAGCACCCCGCCAAAGGCGTGTTCCAGGTTTTCGCGTGTGAAGGTGGTTTCCGTCGGGCCAAAGCCCAGAACCGTGCCCTTGACCAGAACCGTTCGGTCGCAGAACTCCGGCACGCTGCCCAGGTTGTGGGTCGAGACAAGCATCACCCGCCCCTCGTCGCGCAACTCCCGCAGCAGGGCGATGATCTGTTCTTCAGTCTTCACGTCAACGCCGGTAAAGGGTTCGTCCAGCAATATCACCTGCCCGTCCTGCGCCAGGGCGCGGGCCAGGAACACCCGCTTGCGCTGTCCACCGGACAGCTCGCCGATCTGGCGGTGGCGGAAATCCTGCATGTTGACCCGGCGCAGCGCCTCATCCACCGCCGCATGGTCAGCCGCCTTGGGACGCCGCAGAAAGCCCATGTGACCATAGCGCCCCATCATCACCACGTCCTCGACCAGCACCGGGAAGGCCCAATCCACCTCCTCTGACTGCGGCACATAGGCGACCAGGTTCTGCCGCAGCGCCTGTTTTACCGTCATCCCCAAGATGCGGATCTCGCCCTCAGCGGCGGGCACAAAGCCCATGATCGCCTTGAACAGGGTCGATTTTCCCGCGCCGTTGACCCCAACCAACGCCGTGACCGTGCCGCGCGGGATGTCAAAGCTGGCATTCCACAGGGCGGTGTGGCCATTGCGGTACGTGACCGTCACGTTTCTGGCGGCAATCCCGCGGGCGGCGGCGCTGGTGTTCATCTCGTGGCTCTCGCTGGCGTCAAACATTCGGCAATCCCGCAGAGTTACACACAGAATGCGTGCATTGTGAAATGAAACACCCCGCGGCTGGACACCGCGGGGCGAATATATACTGCAACGTGTGTCAGTTGGTCACCTGCGCCAGACCCCGGACCACGGTCTGCGAGGTCACCTCCAGCAGGTCCAGATAGGTGGGCACCGGACCGTCCGCCTCGCTCAGCGAGTCGACAAACAGCTCGCCGCCATAGGCAACCCCGGTTTCGCGCGCAACCTGCTGGGCAGGCGCAGTGTTGACGGTGCTTTCGCAGAACACCACCGGGATGTCATTTGCACGCACCCCGTCGATGACTTTGCGCACCTGCTGCGGGGTGCCGACCTGATCGGCATTCATCGGCCAGAGATACAGCTCCTTCATGCCGAAATCACGCGCCAGGTAGCTGAAGGCACCTTCGCAGGTCACCAGCCAGCGTTTGTCCTCGGGGATCTCGGCGATGGCGCGGCGCAGCGGTTCAATGGTGGCACGCAGCTTGTCCTTGTAATCACCTGCGTTCTTTACGTAAACCGCCGCGTTCTCCGGGTCATGTTCGGCAAAAGCCTCGGCGATGTTGTCGATATAGATCAGCGCGTTGTCCAACCCCATCCAGGCATGCGGGTTGGGCTTGCCCTCATACGCCCCCGAGGCGATCGGGATCGGGTCGATCCCTTCGGTCAAGGTGACCGAGGGCACATCTTTCATGTTGGATAGAAACTGTTCGAACCACAGCTCAAGATTCATCCCGTTCCAAAGGATCAGATCCGCGTCCGAAGCCCGCACGATGTCGCGCGGCGTCGGCTCGTAGCCGTGGATTTCCGCCCCCGGTTTGGTGACCGACACAACCTCGGCTGCCTCGCCTGCCACATTGGCCGCCATATCGGCAAGAACGGTGAAGGTCGTGACCACTTTCATCTTGTCCTCGGCAATCGCGGCATTCGCGGCAAAGACCGCCAGGGTCGCCACTGATGCCGTCTTGAGCAGATGGGTGAACATGCGATTCTCCGTTTGCTGGTGTCCTTGCCTTACCGTTATTGCAAATCATTCTCAACTGTCAACGAAAATGAGAATGACTTGCAACTTCTCTCCACCGAGGCGCAGGTGCTGCCAGAAGGTTAACGCGGGTTAACGACGTCTTAATGTCGCCCGAAATGCAACTGCCATTTTGCCCGAATCCGTATCTAGAAAAAAAGCAGCAGCCAGAACGGCGCAGGACTGAACCTGACCTTTCCACCGTCTGAGCGAGCGTATTCCATGCCCCCCATCGGTTCTCTTTCGAGCTGTTCGGCAATCGCCTGGTTGCTGATCAGTGGCTCGTCCGCCTTCGGCCAGGCGGCACCAGCCATTCAGTTGCACTGCACCGCGCAGATGCAAGCACCCCTGTGCGCCGCCCTGACTGCGAGCCTGCGGCAACGCTTTCCGGACGCAGATGTATCTGTTGTCGACGGCCACAACGGCGCCGTAGGCCTGACCTTGCGGTACCTACCACAGCATCAGGAACAGACCTGGATGTCTGGCTCCCTCACGTGGCGCCACAGCGATGGCCGCCATGGGGAGGGCCCCGTTATCGAGCACTCGGTGATGGACGGTTCGCTGACGCACGCCAGTCTCGAAGACTTTGCTGGGCAGTTGGTCCAGCACACTGAATTTCCCCTGTAAATTATCGATTTAGGATGGAACCCGGTCATGTGTGAATTTTGCGGTCAGGCCAATCATCGTATCCCCGAAGCCACGGACGGCAGCGGCACCGGCAGCGGCGGTCAGTCCTCGGGCAGCAAACCGACTTACACCATCGAGCAGGTTGCGCAGTATCTGTATCAAGGCTACTGGGAGGCCACCGGGCGCGGGCAGCGTAGCTTTGACGTGCAGGCAGGCGGCGAACTGACCGTCAATCTCAGCGGATTGAACGCGAACGGCAAGGACACCGCCCGCAAGGCGTTGGAAAGCTGGACAGCCCTGACCGGAATCGATTTTGTCGAAACCACCGGCAGCGCCAAGATTACCTTTGATGACAATAACTCCGGTGCATACGCCAGTTCGTCGGTCAGCGGCACCACGATTCTCAGCTCCTCCGTCAACGTCGATACGGGCTGGTCGCAATATGGCGACTACTACCTGCAAACCTACATTCACGAGATCGGCCACGCCCTCGGGCTGGGCCATACCGGCAACTACAACGGCAGTGCCAGCTATGGCGCGGATGCGCATTTCGCCAACGACAGCTGGCAGGTGTCGGTCATGTCCTACTTCAGCCAGCAGGATAACACCGCCATCAACGCTTCCTTTTCCTACCTGGCGACCGCGCAGCTAGCCGACATCGCCGCCGTTCACCACCTTTACGGTACGCCGGTAAACGTCGAGACCGGGAATACGACCTACGGCGATGGCGAAACCACCGGCCGCTTCGGAATGGACCTGACCGCGGGCTGGGCTGTGGCCATCGTCGACAGCGGCGGCACGGATGTCATTGATCTCGGTACGCGCAGCAGCAATCAAACCCTGAACCTTGGCGAGGGCACCTATTCCGACATCAATGGCAATGTCGGCAACTTCTCCATTGCATCGGGCACCGTGATCGAAAACGCCATCACCGGCACTGGCACCGACCACCTGATTGGCAATGCGGCGAACAACCGGCTGGAAAGCGGCGCGGGTAATGACCGGATCGACGCCCACGAAGGCAATGATATCCTGATTGGCGGCGCCGGAGCAGACACACTGTCCGGCGGCACTGGCGCAGACCGCTTTGTCTATACCAGCCTTGGCGACGCTGGGGACAGCGTTTCCGACTTTGACCTGACGGTCGGCGATCGGATCGACGTAACCGCATTGTTTCAGAGCATTGGCTATGGCGGAAGCGATGCCGTGGGTGATGGCGTGGTCTCGCTCGAGGCTGGCAGCGGCGGTTCCTGGCTCAAGATCTCCCACGATGGCAGCAGTACCCTGCTGGTATTCCTGTCCGGAATTGATGCCAACGCGGACGTCGCGCAGATCATCAACAGTGGCGATACCCCGCCACCGCCACCGCCGCCTTCGCCTTCGCCGGACAACACCTACACGTTCACGGATGGTTTCGTGCCCAGCTGGACCAACCTTTTGGGAACCGTCACCGACACCAACGGCGGTAATGACACGCTGGACCTCAGCGCGGTTACCCTGAAATCGGCCATCACCCTGGAAAGCGGTACTGCGGGCAAGATCGGTTCCAAGACCCTGACCGTCAGCAACGGTACGGATATCGAGAACATTCTCCTCGGCAGCGCTTCCGACAAAGGCTATGGCAACGCGCTGGCCAACCGCATAGACGGCGGCGACGGCAACGATCACCTTCATGGTTTCGACGGGAATGACACGCTCATCGGTGGTGCGGGCAACGACAAGCTGATTGGCGGCCTCGGCGATGACGCACTCACCGGCGGCGATGGTGATGACAAGATGGCAGGCGGTGACGGTGCAGATGCCCTGAACGGCGGTAGCGGCAAAAACCAAATGGATGGGGGCAGCGGAAACGATACCCTCACTGCCGGCGACGGCAAGGACAAGCTGGTCGGGGGCGACGGCGACGACGTTCTAGATGGTGGCAATGGCGACAACAAGCTCGAAGGCGGCGCCGGAAACGACAGCATCACGGGCGGCGATGGCAAGGACCAGATCAATACCGGTGGCGGGAACGACACCATCGACGCCGGTGAGGGGGCCAACAGGATCTACGGCGGGGATGGCGCTGACATGATTACAACCGGGGGTGGGGCGGACCAGATCCGGGCAGGTGCAGGCGCAAATATCATCAATTCGGGTCATGGCGACAACAAAATTATCGCCGGCGACGGCGATGATCGTATCACCAGCGGTAGCGGCAAAGATCAGATCAAGGCAGGTGAGGGCAACAACAATGTAAATGGGGGGGATGGTGACAACACTATCACTGTCGGCGAAGGCGACGACAGCATTACCGCAGGCGAGGGCGACGACCAGATCAAGGCCAGCGGCGGCCACAACATCATCCATTCCGGCAACGGAAAAGACCGAGTTGTCACCGGCCTTGGCGACGACCATATCACCGTCGTAAACGGCAAGATCCAGATCAAGTCCAAGGGGGGCAATAACAGCATCACTGCCGGTGATGGCATCAAGAAGATCGAGACTGGTGACGGCATGGATGTGCTGAACCTTGGCGACGGTGATGCCCGGATCAAGACCGGAGCAGGCAACGACACCGTCCTGATCGCCGATGGCGAGATCACGATCGATACCGGAAGCGGCGACGACTACATCACCAGCGGCCAAGGCAAGGGCCAAACCAAGGGCGGTGAGGGCAACGACACGATCTATGCAGGCAACGGCGACAAGAAGCTCGACGGCGGGGATGGCGACGATGTCATTATCAGCGGTGACGGGCTGGTCCAGATCAAGGCCGGAGACGGCAATGATACCCTGAGCGCCGGGGACGGCGAAAACAGGCTGGATGGCGGGGATGGCAACGATGGGATAACCAGCGGCAGTGGCGATGACCAGCTCAAAGGCGGCGACGGGGACGATACCATCACCGGCGGCGACGGCCTTGACAAGATTGATGGCGGCAACGGCTCGGACGTGCTCGACGGTGGCAATGGCGACGATAAGATCAAAGCGGGTAGTGACGATGACTTCATCTTCGCCGGCGCCGGCGCGGATACGATCGACGGTGGAGCCGGGGGCGACTGGATCGAAGGCGGGATCGGCGCAGACAGCGTCAAAGGCGGCAAGGACGCAGACGTCTTTGTCTTCAACGCGATCGACGAGTTCGGCGACGAGATACTGGATTTCAAGCTGAAGGATGGCGATACGATTGATCTAGACGGCGTACTTGTGGATGCAGGGGTCACGTTGCAGGCCGCCCTGGCAAACGGTCAACTCAGCCTCAGCGACGGCAAACAGGTCTGGCTGCAATTCGACGCCGACGGCGACGGCGGCGAAGGTGCCCTGAACGTCGCCTACTTGAAAGGTATCAAGGACACCGCGGTTCTTACGGAAGACTGGTTCTTCTGATCCTCGACCCGACCCGCCACGACAGTCCTGCCAGCACACGCGCTGGCGGGGCTTCTTTTGGGTCGGCCTGCGCCGGACGCGCCCTGTCAGCCAGCCGAGGGTCCGTGGCGTGGGCGCCTTTGCACCCCATCGGGCGTCACCGACATCATCGACAGCGTGTGATCCATGTTCTGCATCCGGTGGCGCAGCATTTGCCGCGTCAATCGGACGAGGTCCGGCGCATACTCCCGTCGATCCGCCACATTCTCCAGCTCCCCTTGCCCATCTGCGTCAAACAGCAACGGCGGCAGATCGGACGCGAATTCTACCAAGGTGAACCGTCCGTCGCGCAGGATACCTAGACAGCTGTCGCTGGCCGAGGTGCCAAGCGCCTGCTGCCAGCGCGTCGGCACCACGGGGTCCGCAAAATCCAGCTCCGAAAAGGAATATTGCCGCCAGCCCTCCGGGTTTTGCCCCCGCAGCAGCGGCAGCAGCGAGCGCCCGTCCATTGCATCTGGAATTTCCTGGCCGATCCAGTCGAGGATGGTGGGGGCGATGTCGATCGATTCAGTGATTGCAGTCAGGTTCGCCCCGGCCCGCGCCTGGTTGCACGGCAAACGGATCAACAATGGCGTATGGTAGGCCGCGTCGTAGACCGACATTTTGCCCCAGGCATGCCTGTCGCCCAGCATCTCCCCGTGATCGGCAGTCAACACCAGCAGCGTGTTGTCGTACTGTCCGCTGTCCTTCAGGAACTGGACAACCCGCCCGATGTGATGGTCTACCTCGGTCGCCAGCCCAAGGTAGACCGCTCGCAGGGTGCGGACCGTTTCATCACTTGGCTCAAGCTCGGGAAACCCTTCAACAAAGCCGCTGACGGTTCCCGATTGCAATGCTGGCCCAAAAAATGGATGCACCGCCGCCTCCTGCGCCGCTGTCTCCAGCCGCACAGGCAGGGGCAACCGGGCGGGGTCATACATGTCATTGTAGGGCGCAGGCGCCACCAGCGGCGGATGCGGGCGGATGTAGGTAAGATGCGCAAACCAGCTGTCCTTGTGATACCCTGCCATCTTGCCCAGAAAAGAATCCGTCAGAAAGGCGGTGTCGCTGTCCTCCGCTGCGTATATCGCCGGATCATTCAACCGCGGCGCGCCGCCATTCCGCGACACCGGCCGATAGACGTCCCAGTAGTTTTCAAAGGCGTAGCCGCGGCGCAGCAGGTGCGAACGCCAGGGGTAAGACATCTCCATCCGCATCTCGGTCATCTCGTGAAAACCGTGCATCGGGTGTTCATAGGTACGCAGCGCCGGGTCGTTGGCGTCAAACGCCCGTGGGTCCTGGGCGGTATCGGTATAGCCGAACAGCATCGGCAGATAGCCGGCCTTGCGCATCTCTGTGGCAAGGTTGGGCGTATCGTGGCGCAGCGGAGTTCCATTGCGCACGGAGCGGTGGTTCATCGCGTATTGTCCGGTGAGGATGGACGCCCGCGAGGGACCGCAGGGGTTGGTGACCGAATAGTGCCGTGAGAACGACACTGATTCCTGCATGAACGCGCGGATGTTGGGCAAGTCGACATGCTGCGCCATTGCGCCCGTCACGCAGTCGGCGCGCAGTTGATCAATTATGACGAACAGCACGTTGCGAGGCGCGGGGCGAGGCACGGAGCGGGTGGCGGGCATAAGGGGATCCTTGCAATCACGAATCGCGTTTCACAGCGGCCAACAGTGAAGAACCGAAACAGAAATACAAGAGCCGCAAACCCGGCAGCGCGAGCGGGTTGCCAATGGCTATCGCACGCGCCGGACCGTCATCGAACCGGGCGCGGCCGGTACAGTGACTGCACAGGTTCAGCCGACGGCCTATCGACGCTCCTCAACCGCGGACAGGGCGACGGCCAGCGCCTCCTCGATGCTGAGATCACTGGTGTCGATCCGCACCGCATCATCGGCCGCGCGCAGCGGGGATTCGGCGCGGTTCATGTCGCGATCATCGCGCGCCTTCACATCGGCCAGCACCTCAGCCAGGGTGATGACCTTTCCCGCCGCCGTCAACTCCAGGAACCGGCGCCGCGCGCGCACCTCGGCGCTGGCGGTGACAAACAATTTCACCTGCGCATAAGGGCAGATCACCGTGCCAATGTCGCGCCCGTCCAGCACCGCGCCGCCGGCACGACGGGCAAAGGCGCGCTGGAAATCCACCAGCGCCGCCCGGACCTCGGCAATCACCGCCACCTTGGAGGCCGCCTGCGCCACCTCCGGGCCTCGCAGATCCTCGCGGGCCAGATCCTGCGGCGTCAGCGTCTGCGCCGCCTCGACCGGGGCCACGCCTTCCATCATTTTCGCCCCGACGGCCCGGTACAGAAGGCCGGTGTCCAGATGGCCAAACCCGTAATGGGCCGCCACGGCCTTGGAGATGGTGCCCTTGCCCGCCGCAGCAGGCCCGTCGACCGCGATGGTGAAGCTCTCGCTCATGTGCGCTCCAGCTTGGCGCCCAAGCTGCCCATCAGCGGCTCAAAAATTGGAAAGGACGTCGCAATCGGGCTGCCGTCATCGACCGAGACGGGCTGCTGCGCGCCCATGCCCATCACCATGAAGGACATGGCAATGCGGTGGTCCAGAAAGCTCTCGCAGGTGGCCCCGCCGGGCACGCCGCCAATTCCAAGGCCGGTGACCTCCCACCAGTCGTCGCCTTCCTCAACCGTAACGCCATTGGCGCGCAGCCCCTTGGCCATCGCGTCGATCCGGTCGCTTTCCTTGACCCGCAGTTCCTTGACCCCCGCCATCATGGTCTTGCCTTCCGCGAAGGCCGCAACCACCGACAGCACCGGGTATTCATCGATCATCGACGCCGCGCGCTCCGGCGGCACGTCGATGCCTTTCATATCGGGCGAGTATTTGGCGCGCAAATCGGCAACCGGCTCGCCCCCCTCTTCGCGCATGTTCTCGAACGTCAGGTCAGCGCCCATATCCTGAAGGGTGTAATACAGGCCCGCGCGTGTCGGGTTGAGGCCGATGTTCGGCACCAGCACGTCAGACCCCTCCGTGATCAGCGCCGCGCAGACCGGAAAGGCAGCAGA
This sequence comes from Leisingera sp. SA32, assembly GCF_056033425.1. NCBI lineage: Bacteria > Pseudomonadati > Pseudomonadota > Alphaproteobacteria > Rhodobacterales > Roseobacteraceae > Leisingera > Leisingera sp. SA32. The sequence goes on from NZ_JBVYHB010000007.1 coordinate 154,701, forward strand.
GGACGGATCGCGCGGCACCGCGATCTCTTGCGGCGTCAGCTCGGGGCGGCCCGTCAGTGTAATGACGCGCCCCTCGTCGGTTTCCTCAGTGGTAATCTCGGCGCCAAAACCGGCCAGCATCCGTTCGGTGTGGTCGCGGGTGGCTTCTTTCTCGATCACCACGGTTTTGCCTGGCGCGTTGAGGCCCGCAAACAGCACCGCCGACTTCACCTGCGCCGAGGGCACCGGCACCTCATAGCGCACCGGCACCGGATCTGCGGCGCCGACGATGGTCATCGGCAAGCGGCCGCCACTGCGGCCCACGGACTGCGTGCCGAACAGCGCCAGCGGGTCAGTCACACGCGCCATCGGGCGCTTGTTGAGCGAAGCATCCCCCGTGAAGGTCGCCGTGATCGGTGAGGTCGCCATCACCCCCATGATGAGCCGCACCCCGGTGCCCGAATTGCCACAATCGATCACGTTGCCCGGCTCGGCAAAACCGCCGACGCCGACGCCGAACACCGACCAGTTGCCGCCGCCGTGGTTCACCACCTCGGCGCCGAAGGCCTGCATTGCCTTGGCGGTGTCCAGCACGTCCTCGCCTTCCAGCAGGCCGGAGATCTTGGTTTCTCCCACGGCCAGCGCCCCCAGGATCAGCGAGCGGTGCGAGATCGACTTGTCGCCGGGCACATCGGCCACGCCGGTCAGCGGGCCAGAGCGGTGCGAGGTCATCGGGATGGGCGTGCCGTGTCCGGACATAAGGCTTCCTTCGTCTGTCGGTCGTTCGTCTATTATTTGCGTTATCGGTAGCGGATTGGCCGGAACCGGTCCAGCGCAATTGCCCGCCGCAGCGCGGCGGCGTCAGCCGAGACGGCGGAAGGTCAGGTAATGCGGCGTTCGCCCTTCGCGCAACGCTTTTTGCTCATACCGGGTAGAGATCCAGTCATCCCAGGGTTGGCGCCAGTCGGTCGGCCCTTCCGCCAACCATTCAAAGCCCGCTTTGGGCACTTCTTCCAGCGTCTGGCGAACATAGTCGGGAATGTCGGTGGCCACCCGGAACATCGCGCCCGGCTTCAGGCAGCGGGCCAGCGGCTCCAGGTGTTCCTGGGTCACAAAGCGACGCCGGTGATGGCGGGCCTTGGGCCAGGGGTCAGGATAAAGCAGAAACGCCCGCGAGATCGACTGTCCGGGCAGCACATCCATCAGATCGCGCGCATCACCAGGGTGCACTGCAATATTGTCGGCCTGCGCGTTGCGGATCTTGCCCAGCAGCATGGCCACGCCGTTGATAAAGGGTTCGGCACCGATGATGCCCACCTCCGGGTTGTTGACCGCCTGATGCACGAGATGCTCACCGCCGCCAAACCCGACCTCCAGCCAGGCATCCTTGCCGCCGAACAACGCGTCCAGATCCAGCGGTCTGCGGTCCGGGTTTTCGTCCCAGCCTACGGCGCCGGGGCTGAGCTTGGCCAGATCCTCATCCAGGTACCGCTTCTGGCTATCCTTCAGCGTCTTGCCCTTGAAGCGGCCATAGAAATTGCGCCAGGGCGCGCCGCTTGCGTGTTTTTCGGCCGCGTTTGTGGCGGCGGGCTGGGCGTCCGCAGGGTGGTCTTGGCGGGGCTTCTGGTCGCCGGACATGCGTCTGGCCTCCTGTTCAGGGCGTGGTCAAAGGGCTGGCCGCTGCTGTGCCGCAAGCAGCCGCGCGGGTCAACCCGGCAAAGCCCGACAGCACCAACCGGGCTTGCGTGCCGGTCACGGCAGACCGGATCAATGGCCCCTAGGCTGTCGCAGACCGGTCGCTGCGGCACCATGAAAAAAGAGCGACCCACCGGGCCGCCCTTTTGTCGCGCAGGTGATGGGCGGACAGCCCTATCACACGGCCTTTTTCAGCGCCTCTGCCAGGTCTGTGCGCTCCCAGCTGAAACCGCCATCGGCCTCCGGCTGGCGGCCAAAATGGCCGTAGGCAGCGGTACGCTGGTAGATCGGCCGGTTCAGCCCCAGATGCGAGCGGATGCCGCGCGGGGTCAGATCCATCACTTGATCAATCGCCTTTTCAATGGCCGCAGGCGCGATCTCGCCGGTGCCATGGGTATCTGCATAGATCGACAGCGGCTTAGAGACACCGATGGCATAGGACAGCTGAATGGTGCATTTGTCGGCCATACCAGCTGCCACCACATTTTTCGCCAGATAGCGTGCGGCATAGGCGGCCGACCGGTCCACCTTGGTCGGATCCTTGCCGGAAAACGCGCCGCCGCCATGCGGGGCTGCGCCACCGTAGGTGTCGACGATGATCTTGCGGCCAGTCAGACCCGCGTCGCCATCGGGACCTCCGATGACAAATTTTCCGGTCGGGTTCACGTGCCAGACAGTGGCATCCGTCAGCCAGCCCTCAGGCAGGGTTTCGCGAATGTAGGGCTCAACAATGGCGCGGATGTCGGCAGAGGTCAGGGTCTCGTCCATATGCTGGGTGGACAGCACCAGGGAGCTGATGCCCACCGGCTTGCCGCCCTCATAAACCACTGACAGCTGCGATTTCGCGTCCGGACCCAGCGACGGCTCGGTGCCGTTCTTGCGCACCTCTGCCAGGCGGCGCAGGATCGCGTGGCTGAACTGAATGGGAGCAGGCATCAGCGCATCGGTTTCATTGGTGGCAAAGCCGAACATGATGCCCTGATCGCCGGCGCCTTCCTCCTTGTCGCCCGCGGCATCGACGCCCTGCGCGATATGGGCGGACTGCTCATGCAGGAGGTTGGTGATTTCCACGGTTTCATGGTGGAACTTGTCCTGCTCATAGCCGATGTCTTTGATGCAGGCGCGCGCGATCTCGTCGATCTTGCCCATGTAGTCGTGCAGCTTGTCCTGGTCGGACAGGCCAACTTCGCCCCCGATGACAACACGATTGGTGGTGGCGAAAGTCTCAGCGGCCACGCGTGCTTCGGGCTCTTCCGCCAGGAGCGCGTCCAGCACCGCATCGGAAATGCGATCGCAGACCTTGTCCGGGTGGCCTTCGGAAACCGATTCCGAAGTGAAAGTGTAGTTCATACGGGTCATGAAAAGAGTGCTCCATTGGGTTCAGCCCGCCACGCCAGGAAGCCGTTGTGGCAAGTATCAAGCCGCATAACGCGGCTTGGCCGCGGGGGTCAATCTATATTCGATGCACGTTAAGCAGCTATGACCGTGGCGCAAGCGACCGTCGTCGCAGCCAAACCGCCAGGATCGCAAACAGGCACAACAGCAGCGCTGGCCAGTCACCGGTCTGGCTGTATAGCGTGGCCGCCAGCGGTTCCGGCAGTCGCGCGTCGAGACGGCCAGCCTCGCCCAGCGGCAGCTGGTCCATCAGTGCACCATCCGGTCCGATCATCGCCGAGACCCCGGTATTTGCGGCCCGGATCATCGGCAGCCCCTGCTCCAGTGCACGCATGCGGGCCTGGACCAGATGCTGATAGGGACCGGACCTTGTGCCGAACCAGGCGTCATTAGTGATCTGTACCAGCATTTGCGGACGCGTTGCGGCGGCGTTCACATCCTGTGGAAAAACAGCCTCATAGCAGATCAACGGCAAAGCACGGCCGATCGGCAGATCCATGATTTCCGCGCCGGGCCCGGCAGCATAGCCCGCCCCCGCCTGCGCCGCAAAGCCATGGATGCCGAAGCGCGCCATCACGTCGCCAAAGGGAACGTATTCGCCAAAGGGCACCAGATGCGCCTTGTCATAGGTGGCGACAACCGCGCCGGTCTGATCCAGCAGGATTGCCGAGTTGTAATAGGCGCCCTCATCCTCGCGCTGGATGCCCAGCAGAACGGGCACCCCCTCGGCGCTGTCAGAGATCGCCTTGAGCGTGTCTTCGGCACGGTTCAACAGCAATGGCACCGCGGTTTCCGGCCACACGATTAGGTTCGGGCGCGGTTCCGCAGCCGACAGCGCCACGGCCTTGCGCACGAAATTCCACCGGTGATCCGGGTGCCACTTCAGGTTTTGCGGCGCATTTGGCTGAATGATTCGCACCACGGTGTCTGTCAGCTGCGTCGCAGGCGGTGCAGGCGATGCAAAAACGGCCAGCGCCGACATCCCAAACGGAAGCAGCGCTGCCAGCGGCCGTCGCTGAACCAGAAACGCCAAAGGCACGAAGGCCCCTAACGTCAGCAGCGCCACGCCTTGGGGGCCGATCAATGGCAGCAGGTGCGCCACCGGCATGTCGAGCCAAACCTGACCAAAGGCCGCCCAGGGAAACCCGGTGAACACATAGGCACGGCCGATCTCTGCCAACGACCACAGCGCAACCAGCATCGTAAGCCGCCCAATGCCCGAGGGTACGCGCGCCGCAAGGCCAAAGGCGGCGCCCCAAAACAGCGCCAGCCCCGCTGCCAGGAACAACAGCGCAAAGGGCGCCATCCAGCCGTGCCGCTCGGGGTCAACCTGAAACGGTTCGACGATCCAGGACAGTCCAAAGACAAAGTATCCCAGCCCAAACAGCCAGCCGAACAGCGCCGCGGCGCGGACGGAAGGTGCCTTAAGCGCCAACCAGCCTGCGACGCCCAATGCAACAGGCAAGCCCGCCAGCACATGCCACGGCGCCAGCGCCAGCGACGCCAAGGCACCGCCAGCCAGCGCCAATCCGCCCGGCAGCAAGCGCTGCCGTTGCAGCGCGGACCCCAGCCGCAGTGAAATCATGCAGCGGCGTCCGGTAGCCGCACCCGCAGCCGCTTGATCCGGCGCGGATCAGCGTCCATGACTTCGAACTCGGCACCCTCGGGGTGCTCGATCACCTCGCCGCGGGCAGGCACCCGGCCCGACAGCATGAAAACCAGCCCTCCCAGCGTGTCGATCTCCTCCTCGTCCACGTCATCATGGCTGGTCAGAGAATGGCCCGTCTCGGCCTCGAACTCCGGCAACGAGGTGCGTGCCAGCGCAATGTAGCACCCGGGTTTTTCCTCAAACCAGGTTTGCAGCTCGTCGGCGTCATGCTCATCCTCGATCTCACCCACCACCTGTTCGATCAGGTCTTCGATGGTGACCAACCCGTCAACACCGCCGTATTCGTCGATCACCAGTGCCATGTGGCGACGCTCGGCCTGCATCTTGGTCAGCAGCACCCCGAGGGGCATTGAGGGCGGCACGAAAAGCAAAGGCCGCAACATCTGCGACAGATCGAATTCCGACGCGTCGCAATTAAAGCCATGCGTGAGCGAAAAATCCTTGAGGTGGACAAAGCCCAGCGGCGTGTCCAACGTGCCTTCGTAGACCGGTATCCGGGTACAGCCGCTCTGGCGGAAGATGCTGACCAGATCCTCTTCGGAGGTGGTGACCGGCACCGCAGAGATTTCCGCCGCCGGGATCGCCACATCCTCAACCCGCATCCGTCGCAGGTTTATCATGCCATGCGGTGCCGTACCGGAATCGCGCGGCACGCTCTCTGCTGTCTCAGCGGGCTGCACCTTCGGGGTGTTTCGGCCAAACAACCGGGCCCAAAAGCCGGGTTTCTCGGGGGCAGACGCGTCCGGCGCCCTGCCGTTGATTTGTGCCAGCGCGCCTTGCGCCGCGTTAGAACTGCCTTCTATGTCGCCCATCGATCCTATCCAAAAGCCCCGTTCAGGGGGCGTCCTCTTCCATATATGGGTTCGCGACCCCCAATTTGCCAAGTATCTTCACCTCGATCGCCTCCATTAATGCGGCATCGCGGTCACGAATGTGATCATAGCCCAGCAGATGCAACATTCCGTGAATGGTCAGATGGCGCGTATGGTCCGCCAACGACTTGCCTGCGGTCTCTGCTTCGCGGGCGCAGGTGTCGTAGGAGATGGCGATGTCGCCGAGCGCGATCTCGCCTGTGAAGTCGGCCTCGGGCAGGGGTGGCGTGTCGCCATCCTCCGCCGCTGCCAGATCTTCGGCCGGCCAGCTTAGCACGTTGGTGGGCGTGGACTTTTCCCGAAACGTGGCGTTCAGCTCCGCAATACGGGCGTCATCGCAACCCAGCAGCGAGACCTCGCAGTCCGCGAGGTCCAGTGCGAAATGACCTAAAACCGCCGAAACGGCCTCAGTCGCCAACGGCTCCAGTCCGGCATCTTGCCAGCGTCGGTCTTCGATCGAGATGTCGAGTGTCATGTCTTGCCTGTCAATGCGGGGCCAGCCCCCGCACCCCCGGAGTATTTCCGGAAAAATGAAACGAACGCGGCAGTTTCCAGCCTCAGGCCGGTTTTCCATCCGCGTCATAAGCCTCGATGATCGCCGCCACAAGCGGGTGGCGCACCACATCGCGGGCGGTGAAATAGTTGAAGCTGATCTTGGGAATCGTCTTCAAAAGCCGTTCGGCATCGGCCAGCCCCGACGGCACGCCGCGTGGCAGATCGACCTGGCTGCGGTCGCCGGTGATCACCATGCGCGACCCTTCGCCAAGACGGGTCAGGAACATTTTCATCTGCATGGTGGTGGCGTTCTGCGCCTCGTCCAGCACGACAAAGGCGTTGGAGAGCGTGCGCCCCCGCATGAAGGCAAGAGGCGCGATCTCTATACGTTTTTCCTCGATCAGCTTGGCCAGCTGTTTACCCGGCAGGAAATCGTTCAGCGCGTCATACAAGGGCTGCATGTAAGGGTCGACCTTGTCCTTCATATCGCCGGGCAGATAGCCAAGCTTTTCACCAGCCTCCACCGCGGGGCGGGACAGGATGATGCGGTCGACGTGGCCGGTGATGAACATGGACACACCGACGGCGACGGCAAGATATGTTTTGCCGGTGCCCGCCGGGCCGATGCCAAAGGCCAATTCGTTTTCAAACAGGGAATGCACATAGGCTTTCTGTGCCTCGGTGCGCGGTTCCACCAGTTTCTTGCGGGTCTTGATTTCCACCCGGCCACCGCGGAACATCTGCAACTGGCCGTCGGGTTCGGCGCTCTCCGCCTCCGGGCTCATCCGCAGTTCACGGTCGATGTCACCGGTTTCGACGCTGCGCCCGGTTTCCAGCCGATCATATAATGCCGTCAGCACACCGGCCGCCTGTTCGCGCGCCGAGCTGTCCCCCATCACGGAGAGCTGGTTGCCGCGGCGCACGATCTGCACGCCCAGTTTCTGTTCGATGTCAGCCAGGTTGCGGTCGTATTCGCCGCACAGGTCGATCAGCAATCGGTTGTCGGGAAATTCCAGCAGCACTTCGTGGTTTGCGGACTGGTCTTGCGCGTCATTCAGGGCACTGATGGCCAAGCTGATCTCCTTAGTCAGAGGTTACCGTTTCAGTCTGCCTGCGAAGTGCATATTGCGCAAGATCCAGCCGCAGAAATTCACGCAACCGAAACAAAAACAGCCGCCCCAAGGGGCGGCTGCGCATCACGCTTGCCAGTGCTTGTTACAGCGCGTCGGCGAAGGTGGAGCTCTTCTTGAATGGTCCGGTGGCGACATTGCGCGGCAGGTTGCTGTTGCAAACCGGCTTGCCGTCCGGGGTCCGGCGCAGATCCGCATAGCCTTCCAGACCATCGTCGATGATCCAGTGTTCGCAACCCTGGGGATCCACCCAGATACCGGCGGTCATGTTTGACAGGTGGCCGGAGGAGCCGTCGCCGGCGTGCTGGTCACGGGTCTTATCAAAGGTTTCCGTGCAGGCCGAAACCAGTGCGGCAGCGACAAGGAGCACAAGAGTTTTACGCATCAGCATGATTTTGTCTCCTCAGCGCAGGCAATAGATTTCGACGCGACGGTTCTGCGCCATGTTTCCGGCACTGGTGTTGGGGACTCGCGGGTCGCGCTCCCCGTAGGCGCGCACATCGGCGATCCGCGCCCCCACCGAGCGGCCAACCTGCGCCACCGCGGTGGCGCGACGTTGGGACAGGCGAATGTTGTATTCATCCGAGGCCCGGCTGTCTGTGTGGCCGGCCACCACAAAGGCCCGCGCCCCATTGGAGCGCGCCTGCTGGAAGAACTCACCCAGTCGCTTGCGGCCGGCGGCATTGATATGATGCTTGTCGGTTGCAAAGAACTGGTCGGTTGGCATCACGCCGCAGATGTTGCCCCGTCGGCAGACCGGTTTGCCATCTGGCGTGACATGCGGGGTCATGAACCCTTCAGCGCCGTCATCCATGACCCAGTGTTCGCAACCATCCGGATCCACCCAGATGGTGGGCACGTAGCGTTCACCCTTGATGGTTCGTTGGCCGGTCTGCGCACTGGCAGGCGCGGCTGCGATGCTCAAAGCTGCGGCGGCAGCGGCCACAAGCGCAATCGCCTTGTTCAATTTGAATGTCAGCACAACCAAAATTCCTTCACCTAAGTTCCCCCAGGGCATTCGCCGCATATTGGCCCCATAAACGGGCCATTGAGGTAAAACTACCTGACTCTGATGCAGTTTACCTTCTAAAATTTTTATTAATCTGCACGTATTGGCCGTGTTTGCAAAACACTCTGCCGACCTTTAGCAGCATTGTTTACCGAATTGATGCAATTCAGCCGCGCCCGAAATCGGTGCCAACGGGCCTGCGGCGCCCACTTTGGGCTGGCGGACGCATTGTGCCCCGGGGATTCGCCCGACTATGCCCGGATCAGCCGATCAGCTCTCCAGCCAGCGAATTGGCGCCGGAGGAAACGATGCGCACCCGCGCCAGATCGCCAATCTGGCGGTCGCAATCGGCCACGTGAACCGCGTGGAGATAGTCGGATTTTCCGACCATCTGACCGGGAAACCGGCCCGCCTTTTCGAACAATACGCCCACCTCACGGCCAACCATGCTGTCCTGGACCTCGCGCTGCTGACGCGTCAGCAGGGCTTGCAGGCGTTGCAGGCGGTCGTCCGCTGCGGCCGGGTCGACCTGGGCCCGTTCTGCCGCCGGGGTTCCGGGGCGGGTGGAATATTTGAAGGAATAGGCCGTGCCATATCTGACCTCCTCGACCAGGTCCAAGGTGGCCTGAAAATCCTCTTCGGTTTCTTCGGGAAAGCCGACGATGAAATCGCCCGAGATGAGGATGTCGGGACGCGCCGCGCGGATGCGCTCGATCAGGCGGATATAGCTTTCCGCCGTGTGGCTGCGGTTCATCCGCTTCAGGATCTTGTCAGACCCCGCCTGCACCGGCAGGTGCAAATAGGGCATCAGCTTGGCGCAGGTTCCATGCGCCTCGATCAGGTCATCCTGCATGTCGTTTGGGTGGGACGTGGTGAACCGGATGCGCTCCAGCCCGTCGATCTTGTCCAGCTGCCAAATCAGCTGTGCCAGCGTCATATCCCCATTGGGCCCAGCCCCGTGATAGGCATTGACGTTCTGCCCCAGAAGAGTGATTTCGCGCACCCCGCGCTCCACCAGATCCTGTGCTTCGCGCAGGATGCGATCCGCCGGGCGCGAGACCTCGGCACCGCGGGTATAGGGCACCACGCAGAAGGCGCAAAACTTGTCGCAACCTTCCTGCACCGTCAGAAACGCGGTGGGGCCGCGTTTGGCCTTGGGGCGGTTTTTCAGCTTCTCGAACTTGTCTTCCTCGGGGAAATCTGTGTCCAGAACCTTTTCGCCCGCACGTACCTTGGCTTCCATTTCCGGCAGGCGATGATAGCTTTGCGGGCCGACCACCAGATCCACCAGCGGTTGGCGGCGCATGATTTCCTCACCCTCCGCCTGGGCCACGCAGCCGGCCACGCCAATTTTCAGATCCGGTTTTTCTGCCTTCAACCCCTTGAAACGGCCCAGCTCGGAGTAAACTTTCTCCGCCGCTTTTTCGCGGATGTGGCATGTGTTGAGCAGGATCATGTCGGCATCATCCGCCGTTTTCGTCTCCACATACCCCTCGCCGCCCAGCGCCTCTGCCATGCGTTCGCTGTCATAGACATTCATCTGACAGCCATAGGTCTTGATAAACAGCTTCTTCGGGGCGCTCATGCGGTCAGCCTTCCAGCCAGGGTGGGTAAACAGCGGCCTGCAATACAGGCAAATGCCGCCGCTTGCAATGCGCAGCCATTTACCCGATTTTGACCGCAAAGGCCAGTAAGGCAAAGGGCAGACGGGCATGATGTATTCTTCGCTTGAGGCGTTCCTGAAGGAAGGCGATGCGCTGCTGGTCAAGGGACCGGTGGCGCTGATCTTTGTCGAGGACGACGTGGAGATCGCCACCACCCTGCGCCACCATCTGCAGTGCGGTTTCGACAGTGTAGTGGCGCTGATGCCGGATGCCTTCGACCTGCCGCAGGACGTCAGCAGCAAGGTCCACCGCGTGCCCTATGACTGCGGCAGCGCTGACGCCGTCCCCCGTGCCGTCAATGCGGTGATCGCGGCCGCGCAGCCTGGTTGCTGGATCTACTACTGTTACAACGCGGAGTATCTGTTCTTCCCGTTTTGCGAAACGCGCAGCGTAGGCGAAATGCTGGAATTCCACAGCGAAGAGCGGCGCGATGCGATGTTGACCTATGTGATCGACCTTTATGCAGGCGATCTGGAGACGCACCCCGGCGCGGTCTCTCTGGAGGCGGCATTTCTGGACAAGTCAGGCTATTACGCCCAATCCCGCAAGGATCCCGAAACCGGCCACCCACGCGAACGGCAGCTGGACTTCTTCGGCGGTGTGCGCTGGCGGTTCGAGGAGCACATCCCCGCCCCGAGCCGCAAGATTGACCGGATTGCCCTGTTCAAGGTGCAGCCGGGGCTGGAGTTGCAGGCCGACCACACCTTCAACGTACAGGAATACAACACCTACGCCTGCCCCTGGCACCACAATCTGACTGCTGCCATCTGTTCCTTCCGCACCGCCAAGGCGTTAAAGCGCAACCCCGGCTCGTCGTTCGATATCGCAACCTTCCGCTGGCACAACTCGGCCCCGTTCGAGTGGCACTCGCGCCAGCTCTTGGACCTTGGCCTGATGGAACCCGGGCAATGGTTCTGATCCGCCCCTGACGCCTCCCTGACACCTCTCTGACTCCAACGGGAATTGCCGCCATACGGCCTGGCACCATTTCAGCGCTTTGCAGTGGGGGTATTATGTGTATATTTATCCAGCTTAAACGAGAATATTCCCTGAGAGGCAGCATGGCCGCACCGCGCCAGAACATGAGCTATCGCGACATCAAGAGGGTTGTGCTTGACCGGATCGAAACCAAGATCTGGTCGCCGGACAGCCTGCTGCCCAGCGAGACGGAACTGGCGGAGGAGTTTTCCAGCACCCGGACCACTGTGAACCGCGCCCTTCGGGAACTGGCCGAGGAAGGGTACCTGGAGCGCAAGCGCAAGGCAGGTACAAGGGTGCTGAATTCGCCGATCCGCAAGGCCCAGTTTTCTATACCCCTAGTGCGCGACGAAATCGCCGCCACGGGTGCCAGCTACCGATATGCGCTGGTTGAACGCAGCCTGATGCCCGCCCCGGCCTGGATTTCCGCCCGGCTGAATCTGCGCTCTGGTCAGGATATCCTGCACGTTCGCTGCATGCACTATGCCGACAATGCCCCCTACCAGTACGAAACCCGCTGGATCGTCCCGGACAGCGTGCCCGAGGTTCTGGAAGCCGACTTTGCCGCCGCCAGCCCCAACGACTGGCTGGTGCAGAAGGTGCCTTTCACCAATCTTGAGCTGAGCGTCATGGCCACCAAGGCCGACCAGATCATCTCTGAATTCCTGGAAGCCCCGATCGGGGATCCGATCTTTACGGCCGAGCGCACCACCTGGTTGCGTGGCACCCCGGTGACGCTGGCCAAGCTGTTCTTTGCCCCCGGCTACAAGATGACCACCCACCTCTAGGCTGCTGCCCCCGGGAGCGTTCAGCCCTGTGTGAACAGCTGGTAACCGGGATGCGCCACCGCGCACAGACTGGTGATCGGATCCGGGCCGATCCAGGTGGTCCGCTCCATCACAAAGAGCGCGTCACCGACGTCGCTGTGCAAAATGCTGCGGTCCTCTTCGCCCCCCGGCCGTGCATAGAGCCGCAGGTCGCACCGGCTGTAGGGACGATTGCGTACCAACCATTCATTCGCACTCTCGCGTGTCAAATCGATCTCTGCGATTTCCGGCACGGTTTCCAGGCAGATCCAGCGATCCTCGAAGATATAAGGGGTGTTATCGGATAGATGCAGCGCTTCGACGCGCAGCATCGGTCGCGGCGCGGACAGTCCGAAATTCGCCATGATCGCTGGGGGCGTGTCCTGAACCGCCCGCCGGATCAGCTCATATCGGTAGGTGCAGCCCTTCTGCTCCACCTCCAGCCGGGTGATCGGAATGTCCAGCGTTGCACGGGTAACCGGATCGCGCCGCACCATGGTGCCCCCCTTGCGGCGGCGCTCGACCAGTCCGCTTTCGGCCAGATCGCGCATCGCCCGATGCACCGTTGAACGTGCGCAGCCAAAACGGGCCGCGAACTCCTCGTCCCGCGGAAGTTTGTCGCCCGGGCCATAGGTGGTATCCAGGATCATCTGGCGGATGCTGTCGCGGATCGACTTCCAGGAATGGCGTGTTTTGCCCGTCATGCGTGTCCCCTGGCCGCATCGCAAATAGGCGCAGATGCGGAATTTGTTGTCACAGGTCCGGCAGCGCCTCGGCAACGGCACCTCAGCGCACAAACCGCGATTGACATTATTATGTAGCTACATATTAATCTAAAGCACCTACAAAACAAGGCTGATTCTGCGCGGACCAGACCCCGCGACACCAGATGCAACAACAGATGGAGGATTGAAGCGATGCAAAGACGTGCGTTTTTGAAGGCCGGTGCGGCGGGAGCCGCGGCAACGGCGCTGGCCAGCCCCGCCATTGCCCAGGACAAGATGCAGTGGAAGATGGTCACTGCCTGGCCCAAGAACCTGCCTGGCCCCGGCGTGGCCGCGCAGATGCTGGCAGACCGGATCACCACCCTGTCCGGCGGCCGGATCGAGGTGAAACTGTTTGCTGCTGGCGAACTGGTGCCGGGCCGCGGCGTGTTTGACGCGGTCTCCGAAGGCACCGCCGAGATGTATCACGCGGTTCCCGCCTACTGGGGTTCCAAGTCCAAGGGCATCCTGCTGTTCGGCTCGCAGCCCTTTGGCCTGCGTGCGGATGAACAGTTCGGCTGGCTGTACCATGGCGGTGGCCAGGCGCTGTACGACGAGATGTATGGCCGTTTTGGCATCAAACCTTTCCTGTGCGGCAACTCCGGCCCGCAGTGGGGCGGCTGGTTCAAGAACGAGATCAACTCGGTCGAAGATCTGAAAGGCCTCAAGTTCCGCACCACCGGCCTGGCGTCGGAAATGGCGTCGAAACTGGGCATGGCAGCCGAAGCCACCAGCGGTCCGGCGATGTTCCAGGGCCTGCAGACCGGTGCGCTGGACGCGGGCGAGTTCATCGGCCCCTGGACCGACAGCGCGCTTGGCTACTACCAGGTTGCCAAGAACTACTACTGGCCCGGCGTGGGTGAGCCGTCCTCGGCCGAGGAATGCGGTGTCAACGCCGATGTCTTTGCCGCGCTGCCCGAAGACCTGCAGCAGGTCGTCTCGCTGGCCTGCGAAAGCCTCTACAACCCGGTCTGGACCGAATACACCACCAAACACGCGCTTGCGCTGAAGAAGATGGTGGATGAGAACGGTGTCCAGGTGAAGATGTTCCCGCAGGACGTGATCGACGCCATGGGCGTGGCCGCCAAGGACGTGATCGCAGAGCTGCGTGAGGACGAGGACGAGCTGGTGCGCCGCATCACCGAGAGCTTCATCGCCTACCGCGACAGCGTCGGCGGCTACATGACCTATGCCGACAACGGCCAGATGAACGCCCGCGCTTCTGTGATGGGCTACTGATACAACGCAACGACCGGCCGGCGCGCGATCTTATCGGGCGCCGGTTTTTTTGATGGGGAGGAAGCAGGATGCTTTGGGTCGCTGACAGGCTGGACGGCCTCAACCGGCAGCTGGCGGGCGTGTTACGCTGGCTGGCACTGATGATGGTGCTGGCGCAGTTTTCTATCGTCGTCGGCCGCTACGTGTTCGGCGTGAATTCGATCGCGGCGCAGGAAAGTGTTCTGTACATGCATGCCACCCTGTTCATGCTGGCGGCAGGCTATACCTTGCTGGTCGACAAACACGTTCGGGTGGACGTGTTCTACGCGGGCCTCAGCCCGCGTGCCCAGCGCCGGATCGACATCTTTGGGCACGTGTTCCTGCTGTTGCCGTCGATGCTGGCGCTGCTTTACTGGTCCTGGCCCTCGGTGCGCAACTCCTGGAAAATCTTCGAAGGTCCGATCGCCGTGGGCGGGATTGAGGCCGTGTTTCTGCTGAAATCCCTGATCCCCGCGTTCTGCGTTCTTGTCATGCTTCAATCCGTCGCCCTGCTGATCCGCCTGTTTTCCGAAAGACCCGCCCAATGACCGAATACCTCGACGTGATCATGTTCGCCGCGCTGATGGCGGCGATCCTGCTGGGCTTTCCGGTGGCCTTCAGCATTGCCGGAACCGCGATACTGTTTGCCTATCTGGGCTGGCTTCTGGGGGTGATGGATGTCACCCTGCTGGGTGCCTTGGGGCAGCGGGCCTTTGGCCTCATCAGCAATCAGGTTCTGATCGCCATTCCGCTGTTCGTGCTGATGGGTGCGATCCTGGAAAAAAGCCGCATTGCGGAGGACCTGTTGGACACCATGGGGCGGCTGTTCGGCCAGCTGAAAGGCGGGCTTGGCATCTCGGTCGTGCTGGTGGGAGCCCTGTTGGCTGCCTCGACCGGGATCGTCGGCGCCACGGTGGTGGCGATGGGCATGATCGCCCTGCCCGCCATGCTGCGCGCGGGCTACGATCCGCGGGTGGCCTCGGGGATCGTCTGCACCGCCGGCACACTGGGCCAGATCATCCCGCCCTCGACCCTGCTGATCATCCTGGCGGACGTGATGTCCAACGCCTATCAGCAGGCCCAGTACGAACAGGGGAAGTTCTCGGTTGAGGCCCTGTCGGTGGGTCAGTTCTTTGCCGCGGCGCTGATCCCCGGCCTGGTGCTGGTGGTGTTGTATCTGCTGTATATCCTGGCGCGCGGCGCGCTGCGGCCGCAGGACATGCCGGCCGCCCCGCTCGCCATGGCCCGCCCCAGCCGCCGTCAGGTTCTTGGCGCCGTGGTGCCGCCGATCCTGCTGATCTTTGCCGTGCTCGGGGCCATCCTCGGAGGCATCGCGACCCCGACAGAGGCCGCATCCGTTGGCGCCGTCGGTGCGCTGCTTATGGCGGGGCTGCGGGCAGGCGGGCCTGCGCGAATCATCCTGCTGGGCGCGGCGGCGCTGATCCTGCTGGGCATCCTGTCTGGGCTGCACCCGGTGCGGCTGCAGCGCAGCGACCTCAGCACTGGCGACTTGGCCATCGGCATTTTCTATGCGCTGCTGACCGTACTGGGGGCCATCGCTGTCGTGATGGCGCTGCGCAGCGGCCTGAAGAAACGGGTGCTGCATGACGCGGTGACCTCCACCACCACGATGACGGCAATGATCTTTGCAACCATCCTGGCAGCGGGGATGTTCTCGCTTGTGTTCATCGGCCTCGGCGGCGAAGAACGCGTGGCACATATCCTGGGCGACATGCCGGGCGGGCCAACCGGCGCATTGCTGTTCTGCATGCTGCTGATCTTTGTGCTGGGTTTCTTCCTCGACTTTGTCGAGATCTCGGTGATCGTGCTGCCGCTGGTGACGCCGACGCTGATCCTGATGGGGCATGACCCGGTCTGGTTGGGCATTCTGATCGCCATCAACTTGCAGACCAGCTTCCTGACGCCGCCGTTCGGCTTCTCGCTGTTCTACCTGCGCGGGGCTGCCCCCAGCGAGATCACCACGCGCCACATCTATCAGGGGGTCGTGCCCTTCATCGGCCTGCAAGCGCTGGGGGTGCTGCTGGTCTGGATGATCCCCGGCCTGGCCACCTGGCTGCCTTCGGCGATTTTCTGATCCAAGGTCGGCGGCTGCGCGCAGCCGCCGGACCCTAACGCCGCGCCTGCGACGGCGCGATGCCGAACTGGCGGCGAAAGGCAGTGGCGAAATTCGCCGCCGAGCCATAGCCCGCCAGCTCCGCCGCCTCCTCAACACTGATCTGGTCAGCCGCCAGCGCCCCGCGCGCGCGCTCCAGCCGCAGGCGGCGTACATGCGCCAGCGGCGCGCAGCCATGCGCTGCCCGCACCAACCGCCGCAGCCCCGACAGGCTTAGCCCTGCCTCACGCGCCAGATCCTGCAAGGACGGCAATGGACCGGGGCGGCGCGCCAACGCATCGATCCGGCGCAGCTGCCGCTGTTCGCGCGCGGTCGGCGCGACCCGCCACGGCCCGTCAGCCAGCCCGTCAAAGCACCGCGCCACCAGCCCCAGCGACATCGCCTCCGCCTGCAACCGTGCCGACGGCGCGGCAAAGCCGGGCATCCGCGCCAAGGTCTCCAGCGCCCGGATGTCCTCTGGCCCGGCCAGCCGCTCCAGGTGCTGGACCGCCTCGCCGTCGTTTGGCAATTGCAAACCGTTCTCGGCGAGCCAGCCATGCGACATCTGGATGCTAACTTTGCGGACGTACTCAAGCGGTTGCGAGCGGCGGGTGAACGGCTGGCACTCGCGCACGGAGGTCAGCACCAGCTTGACCGGCTCCCCCGGTCTGCGCCCCAAGTTCATCGGCTGCCCCGCCAGCTCTGCATCCGCCACACCGTCGAGGAAGCAATGCAGCACCACCCCCGGCTTGCGGCAGCTGCGCACCTCAAAACGCTCGCGGGCGGTGGCATTCAGCGTGTGCAGCCCGAAGCCACTGCGCATCTGCAAGGCCGTCACCACCCCGTCAAAGACCCCTGCCCCCGGCCGGTCGGTATGGCCGCACCAGTCCAGCTTTGGTTCAAAATCTATCACATTGGGAAGTGCGTCTGCGGTCCCGGCCATCAGCGTTTTCCGAACTGGAGGTTGCCCCTCTGGCTGGGTGGCGGCCTCATTTCGCACATTTGACAAAGGATTTTGAACAAAGCGCAAAGACCGCCAACTGGCAGGGAAAGTCCGGGCAGTTTAACTACCCAAGTTAAATAGTCAACTTTTCTAGGAGTAGCACATGTCACGGATGACACTGCGTTCTTTCATGCTGGCGGGCACCGCCATGACCACGCCCCTGCTGGCCCTGTCGGCCGCGGCCCAGCAGGCCGACCAGGGGACCGCACCGCTCCTGCTGGACGAAATCCGCATCCAGGCTGCCGACGCGCAGACCGTGTTGGGCAACGATCAAATTACCGAAGAGGAGATCGCGGCGCGCAACCCCTCCAGCACCAAGGATGTCTTTGCAGGCGAAAGCGCCGTCACCACCGGTGGCGGCGCGGCGATTGCGCAGAAGGTCTATGTGAACGGGATTGAGGAAAGCCTGCTGTCCGTCACCATCGACGGCGCGCGGCAGAACAAATCCGCCTTCCACCACACCGGCAATGTGCTGCTGGATCCGGAGCTGCTGAAATCGGTGGAGATCACCAAGGGTCTGGCGCCGGCCGATGCTGGTCCGGGCGCGCTGGCAGGCTCGATCGCCTATGAAACCAAGGACGCCAGAGACCTGCTGGACGCGGGTGAGACCTTCGGCGGCCGCGTGAAACTGGGCACCAGCGACAACGGCACCGACCTCGAAAGCGCGCTGGCGATCTTTGGCCGCCAGGGCGGGTTCGAATACCTGCTGAACGCCACCCGCCGCACCGGCGACGATTATGAAGATGGCGACGGCAATACCGTGCTGGGCACCGGCGCCGACCTAACCGACTACGTGGGAAAATTTGCCTATCAATTCGACAGCGGCCACCGGTTTGAATTCGCCGCCTCGCAGACCGAAGACACCGGCCTGCGCACCGCCCAAGCGGGTCCCGGCGGCCTCCTGTTCATCCGTCCGGATTTTGCCGGCGTTGCCGGGGCCACCAGCGTCCTGACCGAGGGGCTGTCGCGCCGGACCTCCTATGCGCTGACCTATTCCAACGCCGAGGCCTATGGCCTCTGGGATCCGACGATCCAGCTAAGCCACAACGAGCAGGAAATCGACGCCGGCGGTGTCTATGGCAGCAACAAGAGCTTCAGCGGAACCTTCAAAAACCGCTTTGCCATCGCCGGTGGGTCGGTGACCGCGGGTTTTGATTTCTTCGATGAGACCGCCGAAGGCGAAGGCCGCGGCCCCGGCGTGCTTGGCAGCACCGGCCGCGAGAAGCTTCAGAACTACGGTCTTTTTGCGCAGGCGCGTCAAGATCTCGGGGGCCGCGTGTCCGTCAGCTATGGCGGTCGCTACGATTCGCAGGACTTTACCGGCGCGGACGGGCGCAAGTTCTCCGACGATGGCTTCAGCGCCAACGGGGCGATTGACGTGATCCTGTCCGACAAATGGACCCTGAACGCCGGCGCCGCCTCGACCTGGGGCGGCTACGAACTGGGCGAGGCGGCGCTGGTCAACTTTGGCACCGCCTGGACCTACGACGCCTTCGCCGCCTCGCGGGTGCGGGCAGGCCGGATCGGTCTGCGGTTCGACAATGGCAACTGGAAGGCCAGTGCCGCGGTGTTTCGCACCGATGTCGATGACATCGCCGCCGTCCTGCCCACTGCAGGCGCCAGGGGCGCAACTGCCGACCTCACCAGCGAGGGCGTAGATGCATCGCTGGAATACAACTGGGGTGCAGGCTTTGCCCGGCTGAACTGGACCTATGCGGACGTGACCATGGACGGCGATGCTGTCGGCTCTACCGCCTATTACCTGGGGCGGCCGATGGGGCAGATTATCGCGTTGGAGGGCGGCTGGGCGCTGGACGACCAGTGGCAATTCGGCGGCACCGCCGAGATCGCTCGCGCATACAGCGACGCCGCGGCGCCGCTGCCCGGCTATGAGGTGGTGAACGTCTATGCCGCCTACACCCCGCGCAGCCTCGGTAACCTGGAGGTCCGGCTGGATGTGCGCAACCTGTTTGACGAAACCTACGCCAGCCGCAGCTCGGACGGGGTGGATGCCAGCCGGGTGATCGCGCTGAACGAGCCCGGCCGCACCATCGGCCTGACCGCGCGACTGAAGTTCTGATCGAAGCAATAAAAGGTGTATTCGGGGGGGGGGCAGCAGCCATCCCCGGACGCCCCAGCCAACGAAAGCCAGACACCATGTTCCGACAAACAGGCCGGTTTCAGACCGCCCATGCCAGCAAGTACATGCGCCAGCTGTGCAAGCATTTTGGCCACAAGGTTCCAGCGGTTTGCGACGAAACGGAAGGCCGCGTGCCGTTTCCTTTTGGCCCGGCAACTCTGCACGCCTGCGAAACCGAACTGCGCGCCGAGATCACCGGGCCGGACACTGCCGCGTTGGAGCGCGGCCGCGCGGTGATCGACTCCCATCTGGAAACCTTTGCCTTCCGCGAGGATTTTACCGGAATGGACTGGTCCGCGCCTTGCGGTGGCTAGGCGCCGGACCTGCCTGTGCAGCGCGCGCTACGCCTGCCGCGGCTCAGCCTGCTGGCGGATCGGACCGGTGAGGGACAACGCATTGCCCTGAAACTGGCCGTCGACCAGGTAATGGGTCATCAGGTTCTGCCGGTTCAGAACTTCCAGCGGACGGCCGTGTTCAACAATGCGCCCGCCGGCCATCAGATAGACCTGGTCGCAATAGCGCACCGCAAGGTTCAGGTCATGCAGGGTCATCAACACGGTGCGGCCGCGGCGCCTGACCTCGTCCAGCAACGCCAACTGGTAATGCAGGTCCAGGTGGTTGGTCGGCTCGTCCAGCACATATATTTCCGGATCGCAGGCCAGAAGCTGGGCGAAATAGCAGCGCTGCAGCTCTCCGCCGGACAGGTTGCCGGCCGGCTGGTCCTGCTTGTCCGCCAGGCCTGCAAGCGCCAGCGCCTCCTGGCGACGGCGGGTAAAGTCATCACGCGACAGCTCCAGCACCGACAGGCCAATCTCGACGATGTCGCGCGGTGTCAGCCCGGCCAGCAGGCCTGCGCTTTGCACCAGCGCGCCCAGCTTGCGGGCCCATTCGTGATGCGCATGGTCGCCGATTGGCCGCCCCTGTGCCCGGATCTGCCCCGCAGTCGGTGCCACCGCACGGTAAAGACTGCGCAGCAGCGTTGTCTTGCCCGCGCCGTTCGGCCCCAGCAGCCCATGGATCTGCCCCCTCGGCACCGCCAGCGACACGTCGCGCACATAAGCGGCGCCAGCGATCTCCACCGTCAGGTTGTCGATTTCCAACGCAAGCTCAGACGGCACGGCGCAGCCCTCTCAGGATGAAGATGAACGGCGGTGCCGCAAACAGCGCCAGCAGCACGCCCAGCGGCAGCTCCTCCGGAGCAAGCAGCACCCGACACATAAGGTCAACCACAATCAGCACCGTTGCCCCCAGCACCATGGTGATGGGCAGCAGCACCCGGTGCCGGGCTCCGACCAGCAGCCGCGCCATGTGCGGCACGATGAGACCGACGAAACCGACGATCCCGGCAACCGCCACTGCCAAGCCGGTCAGCAGCACCGTGGCGACAAAGATCATCGCCCGCAGCCGGGCGGTGCGGATGCCCAGCGCCTGGGCGCGCTCCTCGCCCAGCAGGGTGGCATCCAGCGCATTGGCCTGGGTCAGAAACAGCGCCCCCAACACCGCCACCGAAACCGCCAGCAACGGCACCTCCTGCCACTCGGTTCCGGCGGCGGTGCCCATCAGCCAGCCCATGGCATTGCGGGTCGCATGGGGATCGCCGACATACAGAAAAAAAGCGGTGAGCGACTGAAACATTAGCGACACCGCCACCCCGGCGAGCACCACGATCAGCGGATCCATCGGCTGGCCGCGCCGTTGCGACAGCCCCATGGTCAGCGCAAAGGCCGCTGCCGCCCCCAGAAAGGCAATCAGCGGCACCCCCAGCCAGTCGGTGATCGCGGCAGGCAGCCAGATGATCGCCGCCACCGCCGCCGCCGACGCACCAGAGGACAACCCCATCAGGTAAGGGTCCGCCATCGGGTTGCGCAGCGCCGTCTGCATCAGCGCCCCCGCCAGGGACAAACCGGCCCCGATCAGGCCCACCGCCATCACCCTCGGGATGCGCCATTGCCACACGATCAGCGACAGCCCACGTGGGGCATCCTCGCTCCGGCTCAGGATCGCGAGGCGGTCCGCCCAGCCGATGTCGGCCGTGCCCCACAGCACACCGGCGATGGCCGCAAGCACCATCGCCGCCAAGGCCGCCGGGAACAGAAGCGGAAAGCGCGCCTGCATTCAGCGCAGCGCCGCCAACTGCGCATTCAGATTCTCGACCCCATCGGCAAAACGCGTGCCCAGCAAGGTTTCCGAGAACGGCACCACCACATAGCGCTGCGCCTTGACCGCGGTCAGCTGGGACAGCACCGGGTCGGCTTCCATGTAGTCCCGCTTTTCTTGCGCCGAGGACCATTCCGCCTCGATCAGCAGGATCACATCCGGGTCTGCCTCGACAACGCGTTCCCAGGCCAGATCAACCCAGGCGCCCTCCACGTCGGCGCTGATGCTGGTCAGGCCCGCCGTTTTGGCGACCAGCGCGGGGCCGCCGCAGCAGCCGATCGAAAACGGCGTGTCGGTGCCGCTGTCATAGATAAAGGCGGTACGCCCGGCTCCGGCCGGGTTGTTCTCGACGGCCGCAATGCGGGCCTTGGTGGCGGCCATCAGCGCGTCGGCGCGGTCCGGCACGCCAAAAATGTCACCGATCACCGCGATATCCTTGAGGATCGGTGCGATGGTCAACGGAACATCCTGCGGATGCGCCGCCTTGCAGGAGGCATCCACGAGATAGGTGCCAACGCCCATATCGTGCCATTTCTGTGCCGCGCCCAGATTGTCCTCGGAAAAGGCGGAGGCAAAGCCTGCAAACAGGAAGTCGGGCTCTTGTGTCAGAACAATTTCCGCCGCCGGGTATTTCTCGGCCAGCACCGGCACGCTGTCATATGCGGCCAGCCATTGCGCCGGGATCTTGTCATCCAGATAGGCGGTGCCGACCAGGGCCTTCTCCAGACCCAGCGCCAGCATCACTTCGGTAGCCTGCTGGTTCAGGGTGATGGCCCGCGTCGGCGCGGTTTCATAGGTGTACGATGTTTCGCAGCCCTGAATGGTGACCGGAGCTGCCTGCGCCGCCGTGGCAGCAGCAGCAAGGCACAGCGCTGCGGGGCTCTTAAACAAGCTCATGTGTCTCTCCTGAATGATGAATAATCAAAGCATCCGGCACGCGCCCCGCACAGAGTGCCTCAGCCACGAAGCTGCGCACCTCCACGCGGTTGCGGACCCGGTACCAGTTGCCTTTGGGATAGTGAATGACGACCGGCCCGCTGTTGCAGGGAAACAGGCACCCGGTGGAGGTCACCAGACACTCCGCGGCGACCTGCGCCCGTCCGAGTTCCGCCTTCAGCGCCGTCAGCAGACAGGGGGCGTCCTTCAGATGGCAGCGCGGCCCGGTGCAGACCAGCAGGTGATGGCGATGACCAGGCGGGCTGTCCCAGCCCTTGCCCAATTCACCATCGGGACGCGGCTGTATCGGCGACAGGGCGACCTGCGCCTGCGCGACGGCGTGCACCACCGTCGCATCGGCCTGCGGCGCGCCGGCCAGCAGGATTTCAGGGCGCGCCCCGGCCTGGCGCGCCAGCCAGGCGCTGGCCGCACCGGGCAGCCAGCTCTCCAGGCTTTGCGAGAACGGCAGCCCGACCGGGCGCAGTTCAATCCGGGTTGCCCCCAGCTCGGCCATCCCGTCGAGCGCCCGCCACAGCCCGTCGCCAGAACCCTCCAGCCGCACCGCCGTTGCAGTGCAGGGCGCCGCCGCCGCCAGGCTGCCGGCCAATGCGCGAAACCGGCTTTGGCTGACGTAAGTTGCGGAAATCAAATAGATGCGCGCGTCCATGCATGCCTCATGAGCGGAGGCGGGCAGACGCAGGCGCAGAACGCTGTGGACACTGTCATCTCTTCCTCCACGGGCCCTCCGCCCGATTGGTTACGGTTTGCCGATGGCAGGTCTCCTGACTTGCGGATCAAAGCGTGCCGTCCCTTCCCGGATCTGGCAGATCCAGTGGTTCTGACGGAGTACTCACCGCTCACAGTTGCGGGGGCAGTTCTGGACTTGGGCCGCTGGGCCCTCACCAAATTCCCTTTTCATCCCATTGCCTGATATGGCCGGGAACCATCGATTGGATGTCTGCGCAAATTCCTCCGATCTGTCAACTGCTATGCCCTTTGCGCGATACCCAAATGACGTCCACCGGGGCGCAGCATGGAATACCGGCTGATGGGTGCCGCGTGGGTCAGGTCAAACCACCAAGGCGGCGCACCTCCGCGCCCACGTCCTCCCCGTTGGCAGTTCCCAATGCGGCGGAAATACCGGCCGCCTCCCCGGTGGCAAAGGCTGTGCCCATCACCCGAATGGATCCATACGCGACCGGGTCGGCACCTACCACGCGCCCGGCAACAAAAAGGTTGTCGAGGCCACGGACCCTCAGGCTGTCCAATGGCACAGAGGCATATCCCGATCCGCCCACCGGGTGATAGATTGGCTTGCCTGCTTCGCCATGCAATTCCGCCGGCCAGGCCGCGCGGGCGACGCTGTCGGGACGCTGCCGCCCGCTGGCGAGATCCTCGGCGGTCATTTCATAGCGGGTGGCGGGATGCCTGCTTTCGCGAATGCCAATCTGCGGTCCGGATTGGGCCAGGAAGCACCGCGCAAAACCCGGAACATGATCGCGCAGCATTTGCACATAGTCATTCGCCATTTCTCTGGCACGCTGCTCGGCCCAGGTGAAGCTGCCGGAGGTGAGATCGCGCAAAGCAAGGTCGATGATCATCCACCACATGTCGCCAGTGCCGGGAATGCGGGTGTAGATACCCCCATCACGACGGGTGATCGGGTGGGTGCCGGTTGCGTTGTACGCCGCGATGGCGGCTTGGATCGCGCGCCGATCAATTGGCGTCTCGGGGTCGAGACCGGAAATCCGGATCGGCGCGGAGACCGCCTGGAGCTTGCCCTCCCTATCGCCCTCGCGCATTTCAACGCCGGAGACGAGAGACAGGTTGGCATCCCCCGTCGCATCCACAAACCCTTCGGCGATGATGCGGCGCCTGCCCTCCATCCCTGCCACCGTGACCGATTCAATGCGGTCTGCCGTGCGCGTTGCCGCTGCGACACGGGAATGCAGCAACACGTCCACACCGTGATCGGCCAGAACCCTGTCGAAGGCCAGTTTTGCGGACTCGGGGTTCAGCAGGATGATCCAGTTGCCGGTGGTTTCCGAATTGTGGGCCTCACCGGTCATGCCGCAGGCCCGCATCGCATCGAGCACCAGATCACCAGCGCCACCGACTGCCTTTACCGGCTCCGCCCCCTGCTGGAAAAAACCGCAATAGGCGAGAACCTGCGAGGTCGTCGCCGCGCCGCCGAGAAACCCGTATTTTTCCACCAGGCACACCTTGGCCCCGACGCGGGCAGCCCCCAGCGCCGCGCCGATGCCGGCCGCGCCGCCACCGGCGACAACCACATCGTATTCACTCTCTGTTTTCCGGCTCATGTACGCCACCCCAGCAGGTGTTTCTCGACCAGCCCGACGGTTGTCGACAGCAAGACGCCCAGCAGCGACAGGATCGTCACCCCGGCAAACAGGCGCTCAAGGTCGTAAAGCGAGCCCGCCTGCAGGATGTAGGCGCCAATCCCGTGTTCGGCGCCCAGCATTTCAGCCGCCACCAGCAGGATGATCGCGATGGCCAGGCTGACGCGCAGCCCGGACAGAATGCCGGGCATGGCACCGGGCAGAACGATCCGCAGCACGACCGTCGACCAGCGCAGGCCAAAGCTCTGCCCCATGCGGATCAGCGAGCGGTCGACGTTGTCCACGGCGCCATAGGTGGCCACGACCGTGGGGGTGAAGGTGCCAAAGGCGATCAGGGCGTATTTCGAAGCCTCGTCGATGCCGAACCAGATGACGAACAGCGGCAAAAGCGCGATCTTGGGAATTGGGAAGATCGCTGCAACCAGCGGAACCAGCCCCGCTCTGGCGACCGAGAACAGCCCGATCATCACGCCGACGGCAATGCCCGCACTGGCGCCGATGGTGCCGCCGACCAGAAGGCGCATCAGAGACGGGGCGAGGTTGGTCCAGAGCGCGCCCGACACCGCAAGATCCCGCAACGTGTGGAACACATCCGACGGACGCGGCACCGTCAGCGACGAGATGACCCCCGTGCGGGTCCCCCACTCCAGCAGGGCAATCAGAAGCACAAATACCAACAGGCCGACCCAACGCGGAGAGGACGGGCGAAAACCGCCGCCGCGGAATTGCACCGGGCGGACATCTAAGGTCTCGGATGCGGTGTCAGTCATCGATCAATTCCATATCAGCGGCCTCAGCCTCGGCGCGCATCAGCGCCCAAAGATGCTGTTGGGTCCGTTCAAGTTCGGGGTCATTGGACCGGCGATCCGCCAGCGGGGTGTCGATCTCAATCACCTCGTTGATGGCACCGGGGCGGCGCGACAGCACCACGACCTGATGCCCCAGGCGCACCGCCTCGGCCAGATTGTGCGTCACGTAGACCGCGGTGAAGGGCGATTTGGTCCAGAGATCCACCAGATCATCCATCAACAGTTCGCGGGTCTGGCTGTCGAGGGCGGACAGCGGCTCATCCATCAACAAGACCGCCGGATTCACCGCAAGAGCGCGGGCGATGGCGACCCTCTGCTTCATTCCGCCAGACAGCTGTTTGGGCAGCGCCTTGCGGAAATCGCTCAGCTTGGTGCGGGCCAGCACATCGTCGATGATGGCGTTTGCCCGTTTCGCCGGCACCCCGTGGTCAGACAGGATTAGGGAGATGTTCCCCTCCACCGTGCGCCACGGCAGCAGCGCGAAGTCCTGGAACACATAGGTCAGCGGGTTGATGCTGTCGCTGGGCGGCTGGCCGACCTGGCTGACCGTCCCGGCGGTGGGGCGCTCCAACCCGCCCAGAAACCGCAGCAAGGTGGACTTACCGCAGCCGGAGGGGCCAACGATGCAGACAATGCGCCCCTTGGGGATGGAGAGGTCAATATTGCGGATGACCTCGACATCGCCATAGCGATGCGAGACCCCTTCAAGTCTGAGTTCCATAGATACTTCCGATGGCAGGGTGGTCGGCTACACGCGACGGAGCAGCCGACGCTTTGGGATCAGGCGCTGGCTTCGGCGTAGCTTTCGTCAACCAGCGTGTCATATTCGACGCCGGATTTGACCAGACCTTCCGATTTGAACCAGTTGAGCTGGTTCCTGACCGACTCGCGGTTCAGCGACATGCCCGGATTGATCCGCATCGCGCCATTCACGATCGGCCCGCGGGCGTCCTCCGGCGCGCGGTCGGGGTAGATGTGCGACGCAAGCAGGGAAATGACCGCCTCCCGCTCGCCCTCTTCTGCTGTCTTGTCGACCAGAGCGGCGTTGAAATCCGCCGCGCCGCGCGCCAGGGCGGCCAGGAAAGCACGGGTCTGCTCGGTTTCATTGGCGGCGTTCTGCGCCGAGGTGAAGACCGTGGTCACCTGGTAGTCGGGGATGTAGTCCGCCACCTCGCCGATGATCTTGACAGCGCCGGCATCGGCCAAGGGCTTGGCGATATGCGGCACGATGGACCAGGCGTCGATCTGCCCGGACTTGATGGCGCCGATCACCGCCCCGGTTTTCTGCAACGGCTTGAACTTCAACTTGGCATTCTCTGCCGCTGCGATACGCGAGCCCATGTAGTGGAAGGACGAGCCCGCCTGGGTCATGCCAAAGGTTCTGCCGTCCAGATCCGCGGGGCTGTGCAGGCCAGCCTCATAGGCCGCGTTAGAGGCCAGTATCTTCTGGCCGGAGATGCCTTTTTCCTCCGACAGCGCGCCGCCGATAACCTTGGCAACACCCTTGTCTGCCAGCGAAATCAGGCCGCCGGAAATCGCGGTCATCGCGTAATCGGTATCGCCAGAGGCAATCGCGACCGCCATCGGCTGTGCGGCCTCGAAGAAGTCAAAGCTGACATCCAGCCCGGCCTCTTTGAAGTAGCCGCGGTCATAGGCGATATAGCTGGGCGCATGGCTGACAAAACGCAAGGCGCCAAGATTCACGGCGGTTCCGGCGCGGGCCGAGCGCACCAGATACGGGGTGGCAAGCGCCCCCCCCATAACGGCCAGTGCGGCACGCCTGTTAAACGTTTTCATGTGAGTTCCTCCTCCTCTTGGGTACACGCCCCGCGTCGGGGCGCAGTTCGTCTCAGTGGCCGCCCTGCGCAGGCGGCCTGTCCAGCTCATGCCGAATATCACCGACAAGACTGGCAATTGCCGCATCTGCGTCCTTGGCCAGAATGGCGTCGACCATGCCACTGCGCAGCTTGCTCAGCTCGCGCGGGTCGCAGCGTCCTTCACGCAAGGCCGCAAGCCGAAAGCGCCGCGACTGGTCATAGAGCTGCGCAAGCACGCGGATCATCCGCGGAGAGCCGCAGCTCGCCATCAACTCCTGATGCAGCTGCCTTGCCGCCTCGTCCCACATCATGACGGCGCCGTCCGGGTCCTTCAGCAGGCATTCTGTTGCGCGTTCTGTGGCGTGCAGCGCGGCGACCAGCCTCCCCTCCCAAGCAATGTCCGAATTCTGCATCGCCCATTTCAGCGCCAGTGGCTCCAGCTCTGCCCGCAGCTTGATGATGTCCTGAAGATCCGCCTGGGTCGCCGAGGCCACGCGAAACCCCCTCTGGGCAGTGGCCTCTACCAACCCTTCGGACGCCAGCTGCGTCAGGGCTTCGCGCACGGAATGGTTCGACCCACCATAGCGGCTGCGCAGGGCTTCGATCTTCAGCTTGGAATCCGGTGCCAGGTCGCCAAAGGCAATATCGCGGCGCAGCGATGCCGCCACCACCGAGACCACGGTTTGCGCATTCGTCTTCTCGGGTTTGCGGCCGAACATAGCGCACGGCTCCCTTTTCGTTACTTGATTCCAAAAACGTGTAACATTATTAGAAGTGTTCAACACGAGGCGTCAAGGGGGGCGTCACGCGCCTGCCAAAGGGGGGACAAGATGGAAACGACCCAGACTGCGACGCAGGTCATCCCGATCCTGGGCGATCCCGTGGCGCAGGTTGCGACACCTGCCCTGTGGAATGAAGTCTTCCGCTCCAGGGGGCAGGATGCGGTCTGCGTGCCCATTGACCTGCCCGCTGCCGGATTGGCGCCCTTTTTGCAATGGGTACGCCACGCACGGAATATACCCGGCGTCCTGAGCACCACGCCGCACAAGGTCGCCCTCGCGCAGATGTGCGACGCCCTGTCCGAAACCGCATCTTTTCTAGGTGTTGCAAACACTGTCCGGCTCACAAAGACCGGGGACTTGGTTGGTGACATGTTCGACGGCCACGGGATGCTGGACGCGATTGAGCAAACAGGCGCCTCCATCGCGCAGTCCCGCATTGTGATCTGCGGGGCCGGTGCCGCAGGCGGGGCCATAGCCATCGAGGCCGCGAAGCGCGGTGCAGCCGCCGTCGCCATCATCGACACCGACCAGGCCCGCGCCGCGATTTTGGCGAAAAAGCTGGCTGCGGCAGCAGATCTGCGGGTCTCCACCGCGCTCTTCGACCATGCAGAAATTGTCATCAACGCATCGCCTGCCGGCAGTCCAGGCGCAGCGCCGCCGCCCTTTTCCGAAAGGTTGATCGACGGCGCGCTGTGCGTTGCGGACGCGTTGACGGATCCTGCGGAAACCGCTCTGGTGAAACACGCCGTCTCGGCGGGTGTTCCAGCGGTCACCGGCAAGGACATGGCCTGTTGCCAAGCGGGACGCATGCGTGGCTTTCTCGGGCTGGAAGACAGCTGACAATAGACCGCGGCGCAGGCGTCCCGATCGCCTTCTCAGCGTCATTCTGGCTGGCCGAACTGCCCGCGTTTCGTTTTCGGACGACAGTCAAAAGTACTCCGGCGGCAGGGCCTAAACAGGACAGCGCCGGACCAGACCCGCTGGAAATTCAGGCGGGCACTTCACCCCAAGAATCAAAACCATCGTTTCAATCAGCGGGTGAAACGTGCCAGGCTGGTTCCCAGTGACATCACCGCATGGGAGCGTAACATGAAAGTCGGTTTTATAGGCCTCGGGAATCTGGGGGGAAAGCTGGCCGGGAGCCTCCTGCGCAACGGCATTGACCTGACCGTTCTGGATCGCCAGCAGGATCTGATGGATGCATTCGCGGCCCACGGCGCAGGCACGGCAAACAGCCCCGCTGCGCTGATGCGCGATTGCGATGTGGTCATCACCTGCCTTCCGTCGCCTGCCGCCTCGGCCTCGGTCATGGAGGCAATGCTGGCAGAGGTCGGCCCCGGTAAG
This sequence comes from Leisingera sp. SA32, assembly GCF_056033425.1. Classification (NCBI taxonomy): domain Bacteria; kingdom Pseudomonadati; phylum Pseudomonadota; class Alphaproteobacteria; order Rhodobacterales; family Roseobacteraceae; genus Leisingera; species Leisingera sp. SA32. The sequence continues at coordinate 183,875 of NZ_JBVYHB010000007.1, forward strand.
ATCTGGCTGGAGATGTCGACCACCGACGCCGCGGAAATCGGTCGCCTTGCAACGCTGGTGGAAGAAAAGGGGGGCACCGCCGTTGATTGCCCCGTGTCGGGAGGCTGCCATCGAGCGGATACCGGCAACATATCTATTTTTGCAGGATGTGCCCGTGAAACCTTCGACCGGGTGCTGCCGCTTCTGACCCATCTGGGTCGCCGGATTCTGCACACGGGCCCTATTGGCACAGCATCCACGTTGAAGGTGATGACCAATTACCTCGCAACGGCAAATCTTTTGACTTGCTGTGAGGCGCTGGTGACCATGAAAGCCGCCGGCATGGACCTGGCGACGACGTATGAGGCGATAAAGATTTCGTCAGGCACCAGTTTCGTTCACGAAACGGAAAGCCAGTTGATTCTGAACGGTTCACGCGATGTGAGTTTCACCATGGATCTTATTCTGAAGGACCTGGGTTTGTTTGCGTCCATCGCCGAACAGAACAATGTGCCGCTGGAGTTGTCTCCGCTCGTCAGCGCCATAATGAAAGACGGCCAGGCACGATACGGAATGCGCGCCAACACGGACGACATTATCCGGCGTCTGGAAGAGGCCACCGGGCTGTCGATCCTGGCCGACGGGTTTCCCGCGGAACTCGTCGACGCGGAACCGGAAGCGCGTGGCCACGAGGTCTTCCCCGTCGGCACGGTACCCCCCGCCACAACAGGTTGATCGCAAGCGTTCCACCTGTCCGCTGCAAAAACAACTAAACGCGCCTTGGGCCGTGAACTACAACACCGAGCGCCCACGGTTGTCCTTGGATCACCAGACGTCGGCCGAATACGCGCAGACCCTGACCACCGCAGTCACCCGCCGCGCTGCGCGAGGCGAAAGCTCCGCGCGTCGGGCGATTGCTCAATCTGCGCTGATCGGCGTAAACACCAACCGGACAGCGGGCGCTGGTCGAGCGGATGGTGCTGACGCCCGCTTCGGAGGGCTGTGGCCTGGATCTGACCCTTTAGGGCGATCTCGCCGGGCTGCTGCGGCTGGCGGCGGGTGCGGAGGGCCCAAACACGCAGAAGGCTTCGGGCGCTGCGCCAGAAGCCTTCTATATATCGGAGGAAATTGTGCTGGTTGCGGGAGCAGGAAACCGCCGCATCCTACCTGCTGTCTCCGCAATCATATGACCCTATGATAACACACAGCTCACGGCACCATTGCTCAGAATAGAGACCTTTGCAAAGTTGGCCTTTCATCTACCTGCTTTTTTCAAGCCTGCGCAGAGCCGACGAGGCGACCGACAGGCAATGCGGGCAGTGTCTTCCGGTTGACCATATAATACCCTCTAGGACCCGTCGTTCGCGCGTTTCACTCGGCATCCGTTTCCAGATGTCCGGGATCGACTTGAGTTCGGTTGCCATCAGAGCCCTCTCGTTCTGACAATTGGACAATCTTGTCAGAGGAGGTTCCGACGAAGTGACGAGGCGGGCTTTTCACGAAGAAATGGGAAGGAAGGGGTAGAACATCACAACTATCAGAGACTTACTGTATGCGCCTCTTTCATTAACGGATAAGCCGGTAGAATTACCTCATTAGAAAACCGACGCCGAAACCACCACCAATCGTGTTCTGAATACTATGAGGACTGCTCAATGAAAGCTGCGCCCGCATCGCAGCCAGCAACAGTCGATCTTCCAGAACTAGCCGGACGACCAATGCGCCTTGGGTGCTGCTTGTTATTTGGAGGCCGCTTGCTTCAAGCCGCGGCCTCCAAACTGGGCTGCTTTTGCTCCGCCACTGTGGCAGGGCTTTACGCCACCGTTGTCTCCGACGGCACCGAACCGGCCGTGGAACCTGCCGAAACAAAACCTTCTGTCACCTCGCCGCTGGGCCGGGTCAAAAGGCTGACACCGACGAACAGCAGCGTCGACACGGGCAGGCCGAGAATGCCCGCGTTGTAGCCGAACAGCTTGTTGCCGGTCAGATACATCGCGATCACGAACAGCCCGCCACCCGCAATGGAGACCAGCGCACCGGCGGCTGTGCCGCGCTTCCAGAAGAAGGCGCCGACAATGGCGGGCACGGTCACCACCAGCCCGGCCGAGGCCGCAACCGACAGGATCGAGATCAGGCTCAGCTCCAGCGCGGCGAAGCCGAGGGCGAGGACGGAGATCACCGGGATCACCAGCTTGCCGATCCAAAGCTGGCGGTGGTCGGACTGGTCGCCGCTGACATTGCCGTAAACGTCGCGCGCCAGCATCGACGACAGCGTCAGCAGGATCGAATCGATGGTGGACACGGCCGCGGCCAGAATACCGACCATCACGATCACTCCCAGCACCGGCGGCACGAAATCAGACGCCAGCAGCACCGAGGTCGCCAAGTCCGCGCGCTCCAGCTCCGGGAAGGCGACGAAGGCAGAGAACCCCCAGATTACCGAGACCAGCGTGTAGATCAGGCCAAAGCACAGGAAGATCAGCAGCATCCGGCGCAGCGCGGCCTTGGATTCCGGCATGAACAGGCGCTGGCTGACCTGCGGGTTGGAGATCGAGAAGAAGAACCACGGAATTGTCAGCCCGATAAAGGTCTGCAGGCTGAACAATCCCGGTCCCGGCACTGTCAGCATCTCGGGTTTGCGTTCGGCCACGGCATCAAACATGCTGGTGAAGCCGCCCAGCTCACTCACCACCAGGATGGCGACGATGGAGGAGGCAACGATCATCACCAGCGCCTGCAGGCTGTCGGTCCACATGACGGAACGGATGCCCGCCACATAGGAAAAGAAGATCGCCAGCGCGGTCGCAATCAGCAGCCCGGTGCCAAAGGAAATCGCACCGTCCGACATGCCGGACACCAGGTAGCCCACGCCAGAGAGCTGCACCGCGGAATACGGGATCAGGAAGATGCAGCTGACGATCGCCGCCGCAATCGCAACCCAGCGGCTGCCGTAGCGCGCGCCCAGCATCTCCGACGGGGTAACGAACCCGTATTTCTTGCCCGCCGCCCAGAAGCGCGGGCCGAAGATGGCGACCAGCGACACGCCGGCGAAATAGACGATCTCGAACCCAAGCGCGCCCACACCGCCCTTGTAGGTGAGCCCAGCCAGGCCGACCATCATGAAGGCGGAATAGGTGGTGGCCGAATAGCTGAGCGCGGAGACCACGCCGCCCATGCTGCGGCCGCCCAGAAAGTAATCCGACATTGTGGTGGATTTGCCCGCCCGCGACAGGACCGCGACGATGATGGAGATCACCACATAGGCGGCGATGCCGTACCAGATGAAAGACTGGCTCATTCCTCGTCCTCCGTGAAAGAGGCGGTGGCCAGCGCGTTCAGCACGATGATGGCTACCCCCGCAAGGGTCCAGAAAAGAAAGGCACCGGTCCAGCTCGGCATGTCGCCAAGCAGGCCGTAAGGCACGGCGTAACAGGCCAGAATGACCAGCCCCACCAGCCACAGTGATACTGTACGTAGCATTGATCTGCGCTCCCGTTGGATCGTTGAGTTATGTTAGAGGGTGCTTTGCTGCACCGCTTGTTGTTTGGGTCTGCCGCATCCGGCCTGCGGGCGCTGACGCCCGCAGATGACACGGCTCAGGCCAGGCTGTCGAGCCAGTCCTCGATATCGGCGGCGTCTGTGACGTCCGCGTATTTCTGGTTCATGTCGTAAAGGTTCGCGTCATGTGGTGCCTGCGCCCGGTCAGCGCAGCAGTCCCGTGGCACCAGAACGTTGAAGCCGGATTGCACCGCATCGACCACAGTGGCGCGCACGCAGCCGGAGGTGGTGGCGCCGGTGACGATCACCGTATCCACCCCTGCTCCGGTCAGCAGGCCCGCCAAATTGGTGCCGTGAAAAGCAGAAGCGCCGTGTTTGACAATCACCGGATCTGCCGCCGCGATACCCGTAGCTGCGTCGATTTCCACCAGGCGGCTGCCCGCGTCAAGGGCCGCCATTCCGGCGGCCTTTTTCAGCCAGGGCAGCGCTTCACGCTCCCAAGGGTGAAAGGCGATGGTGGTATAGATCACCGGCAGACCCATGGCGCGGGCCTTGTCCGTCAGCCGTCGCGTCGCTGCAATCTGCGCGGACATGTCAGCGGCGGTCGGGTATTGCGTGTCGGTGAACCCGTAGGAGAAATCCACCACCACGATGGCCGGCCGGGTGCCGCGCGGCACCGGCTGGCCAAAGCCCGCATCCGAATAGACCTGTTCCTGAGACATGCTGCCCCCTCCCCCGCGGCCTCAGCCGCGCTCCATCTGCATTTCCTTCACCACCAGATCGCCGTCGATCACGATCGGCTCGTCATCCAGGAACAGCGAACAGCCGCGCATCGGGATGTCGAGGTGGCAGGCGGTGTCGTTCGGTCCGCCCAGCTCGTTGTTGGGGCCGGTCGAGAACATCACGTTGCCGTAAAAGCTGCGTGGCTCCATCCCCATGCCGCCGGGGAATTCGCCCGGGGTCATGCCGTGCCATTTGGCATTGGGGTTCATGCCCCAGCCGACATGGCTCATCCCCATGCCGCGCGGATCGTTGAAGGCCTGCATGTAGGATTTCACCAGTTCCGCATCCAGCCCGCCGCGGATGTCGGTGATCCAGCCCTTCTCGATGGTGTAGGTGATCGGGTCGCGCACATACATGTTCTGCGGCAGCAGCACGTCGCCCGGCGCCACCACGATGGTGCCGTCCACGCCGTCATCGTCGCCGCCGGTAAAGACAAAGCCCGAGGGCCAGTGGTCCCAGCGGCCCGGCGTGTCGGTGCAGGCATATTCGGCCACGGTCTCATAGGTGTTGAGCTTGTAGGTCACGTCGGTGCCATGCGGCGAGGTGATCCGCATCACCTTGGCGCGCGAGAGGTAGTCCGCACCGATCTCTACCTTTTCGCGCAGTTCCTGGCTTGGCAGCATCCGCGCCAGCAGCTCCGGCGGCTCCACCGCGGTCAGGACGCGGGTTCCGGCCGCCTGGATCGCCATCTGCTCGGGGCTGAACAGCAGGAAGATGCAGTCGATCAGCATGTCGCAGTTCTTCAGCGCCTCCACCGCATCGGGCATGGCTGCCAGGCCGGTCTGGCCGACCGCCCAAGCCCCGGTTACAGGCGGCGCGGGCAAGCGCATGTGGTACATGTTAGCGCCCAAGATCCGGCCTGCCGCCATGAAGGCATCGGCATAATCTAGGCGCTCGCTGCCCTGTGTCAGCACGACCAGGCGCTCGTCCTTCTGCACGCCGGACATTTTCAGCTGATGCACGCAGATTTCGGTAAAGCTCTGATGGTCCATCGTGTTTCTCCCTGAAGTCGTGTTTGTTATGCGGTGAAGTCGAGAACTGCGGCGAGGAACCCCTCAAGGTCGTCCCAAGGGATCATGTGGCCCGCGCCGGGTACGATGCGCTGTTCGATCTTCGGGTTCAGCTCTGCCACCTCGGCCTGATCATCTGGATCCACAACCGTCGCGCCCCCGGCGATCACCAGCCGTGCAGGTTTGCCGATTTTGGGGATGTCTTGGTGGATGTCGTCGGTGTGGAAGCCGTCAAAGGCGGTGCGGATCGCACCCCAGTGGCAGGTGTGCAGCCATTCCGCGCGCAAGGCCAGCTGCTCCTCGGTCCAGGTCGGGCAATAGGCGCGCATGTCCTCCGCCGAGCAGCCCTTCGCCGCCATCACGATGCTGTCGCCGTACCAAGGCCATTTCGACGGGTAGGCGCGGCGCATCGGGCCGCTCACCGGCGGGTCGACCAGGATATACCCGGCAAAAGGCGCCGCATCGCGGGCGTTGGCGCGGATCGCGATCCGCGCGCCCATGGAATGGCCCATGACCACGGGATTGTTCATCTGCCGCGCCAGCGCGATCGCGTCATCGGCCAGTGCATCCAGCGTGTAGTCGAGGTCTCCGGTTTCCGACAGCCCGCGCCCGCGCACGTCCAGCACGTGAACGTCGAACCGTTCTGCCAGCCGCTCGGCGACAAAGCCCCAGGTGATCGCGGGCGAGGTAATGCCCGGAATGACGAGAAGTTCCGGCGCGCCCTCGGGGCCCGCATAGCGGATCAGGTGCTGGCGGATGCCATTTGCATGAACGTTGTATCCGAATGCCATGTGTGCCTCCCTCAGTATGCGCCGGACAGCAGGGTGCCGCCGCCGGGAACGCGGGTGTCGAGCTCCAGCGCCTTCAGCATCTGCCATGTGGTGGCGATGGCCGCGGTCAGCACCGGCTTGCTCACTTGTGCCTCGACGGTGGAAACCGCCGGCAGCGAGGGCATCTGCACGCAAGCCGACAGCACCACGGCATCAACATCGGTGGTGTCCATTTCCGACACGATGCCGGGCAGGTTCATTGGGTCATGCGCCGCCACGGCGAGGTTGTCGGAAATCTCCAGTGCGCGCCAAGTCACCACCTCGATGCCCTCGTTGCGGATGTATTCCACCACCATTTCGGTCAGCGGCTTCATATAGGGGGCGACCACCGCGATTTTCTTGGCGCCGATGGCCTGGATGCCTTCGACCAGCGCACCGGCAGAGGTCACCACCGGGGCCGCCGCCTCGTTCGACTTGGTCACGCCGTGCAAGCGTTCCTGTGACACGCGGTGATAGCCGTGGCCCATCGACATGATCGCCACCAGGCAGGCGTAGCCCATCACATCGACCTTGGCGTCCGACAGTTCCAGCGCACAGCGGTCGCTGTCGGCATCCATCTTCGCCAGCTCCTCTTTGGTCACATGCTTCATCCGCATCCGTGAGGAATGGAAGGTGAACCGCTCCGGCGCGATGGCCTCCCGCGCCCGCAGCAGCGCCGGGATTTCGGTCTCCATCGTGATGTTGGAACTGGGGACGATCTGGCCGATCCGATAGGGTTTCATGTCCTGCACCTGTTTGTGTACGAATTATTTCATGTGTAGGATTTTGTTCGTATAAAAACAAGTTTAAAAAATGTACCTTATACAAACTACAGCTATTTCAATAACTTGATTGTCATTTAGGTAAAGCGAAGACGCGATATGTGCCCGAAAGCCACGCTGACACATCTGATAATCAGACGTGAACTGCGCCCTATGCCTGCCGGGCGAATGCAGGCGCGAATCGCGACCGGGCCCGGGGTCAGACCCCGGCCGAATTGCCGAAACTCGCAGATGCTATTTGTGACTTCAGCCGCCCGCCTGCCGGGCGCGGAGGATCAGCAGAGCTTTGCCAGTAGCCGCAAGAACGTTTCGCTCTCGCGTTTGGTCAATGGCGCCAATGTCGCTTCCGAAATGCCCATCACCACCGGCAGCGCCTCTTGGATGAGGGCGCGGCCTTTCTCGGTCGAGCGCAGCATGTAGCGGCGCTTGTCCTCAGTATCGCGTTCAGTGGTCACCAGCCCCTGGGCTTGCAGCCGCGAGACCACGCCCTTGGTGGTCGCCGCGTCCATTGCAACCAGACGACCCAGCGCGTTCTGCGAAATTGGGCCCGTCACCTGCACCAGGCGGAACAGCATCGAAAACTGGGTCGCTGTCAGCCCGCCGATCATCCGCTCCGTGAAAATCGTCTGGTGCCGCTGATAGGCCTTGCGCAGCAAGAAGCCCACCTGCTCGTCCAGCACGTATTCCGTCGCGGTCTGCGCTGTTTTACCGGAGGTCTCTTCGTGGTGGCGCGGCGGCATTTGCAGGCACTCCAATGTTATCTGTCTGCTTCACCGTTTACATGGCTGCGCCACGGAGGCAACCTTGCGACAAGGGTCTGGGCTTTGTTCGGAGAGATTTCTTCGCGTTTTCAGACTGTTTGCATGCCTACATTTTAGACATTCCCTTAACGTGGCGGGCCAAAGCCGGAACAATGCAGCGGCCGACCATTGCGCTACGCTGAAAAACTTGTTTGTATACACCCAAAAACACCTAGGGCGCAGCGATCCGTGGGACATGCTGCACACGACAAGGGAGGCTCTCTGCATGGCGGAAACGGCAACAACACTGCAGCTGCAGGTCAATGGCTCAGGCCACGACCTGTCAGTCGACCCGCACCGCACGCTGCTTGACATCCTGCGCAGCGAATTGGGCCTGAAGGGGCCGAAATATGGCTGCGGCATGGCCCAGTGCGGCGCCTGCACGGTTCTGGTGGACGGTGCTCCGGCGCGGGCCTGTGTCATGCGCGCGGGGCAGGTCAGAGGTCGCGAGGTTACGACATTGGAGGGGCTCGCTGATCGTGAAACCGGCGCCCTGCACCCGGTTCAGGCGGGCTTCTTGGCCGAGGAAGGTGCGCAATGCGGCTACTGTCTCAACGGCATGGTGGTGAGCGCCGTGGCGCTGTTGAAGCAGGAGCCGCAGCCGGACGCGGCGCGCATCCGGGCAGCCCTGGCCCACAACCTCTGTCGGTGCGGTACCCACAAGGAAATCATCGCTTCGGTGCAGCACGCGGCGCGGCTGATGGCCGCCGCCAAGGCACAGCCCGCCGCTGTGTCCGCACCCGAGGCCAAGACCGCAAAGGCGCATCCTGCATGAACGACCTCCCCTTTGGCAGCCTGTCGACCCACCGCGAGACCGACACCGGGCGCGAGATCTTTGTCACCTTCGACAGCAGCGGCGTGCTGACCGCCTTCAACGGGCATGTGGATCTGGGTACTGGCATTCAAACCGCCCTGGCCCAGATCGTCGCCGAAGAGGCCGGACTGCCGCTCAGCCGCGTGCAGGTCGTCCTCGGCGACACCAGCCGCACCCCCGACCAGGGGCCGACGATTGCCTCAGAAACCATCCAGGTGACCGCCGTTCCTCTGCGCGCGGCCGCTGCCCAGCTGCGCCAGGAGCTTACCCGGCGCGGTGCCCGGCGGCTGAACGCACCGAACGACGGCGTGGCCTTGCGCGAAGGCCGGATCCTGTGGAAGGACACCGCCGTCTCCTACGAGGCATTGCTCGAGGGCCGCGAAGAGTCCCTGCCGCTCGATCTGTCCACTCCGGTGAAATCGCCTGCGGATTATACCATTGTCGGCCAGAAGACCCCGCGGCAGGATCTGCCTGCCAAAGTCACCGGACAGCATACCTACATCCACGACGTCGACGTGCCCGGCGTGATCCATGGCCATGTGATCCGCCCGCCCTATACCGGGCGCGACAGCGGCCCCTTCATCGGCACCAGCCTGATCGGCTGGGACGAAGCCGCCGTGCAGCACATGCCCGGCTTCATTGCGGTGGTTCGGCAGGGCGATTTTCTCGGCGTTGCCGCAGAGCGCGCCGATCAGGCGCAGGCCATCGCCGAGGCGCTGCCGGTGCAGTGGCGCCAACCACCCGCGGCGCCGGATATCAGCGACCTGCGGCATGCGATCCGCAACCAGCCCTCGACCCCGCGCGCGCTTGACCGGACCGGCGATTTCGACCGCGGCATGGCCGAGTCTAGCACCACCCTGTCGCGCACCTATGTCTGGCCCTATCATCTGCACGGCTCCATCGGGCCGTCCTGCGCGGTGGCCGACTGGAACGGCGGCGCGCCGGTGGTTTGGTCCGGCAGCCAGAACCCCCACATGCTGCGCGGCGACCTTGCGACGCTGACCGGCCTTGCGCCCGAAGACATTGAGATCCGGCGCTATCAGGCGGCGGGCTGCTATGGGCGTAACTGCGCCGATGACGTATGTGGCGATGCACTGCTGATGGCACGCGCCCTGGGCCGCCCCGTGCGGGTGCAGTTGACCCGATCGCAGGAACACCTGTGGGAACCGAAGGGCGCCGCCCAGCTGATGGACATTTCCGGCGGCCTGAAGGACGGGGCGTTGCACGCCTACAGCCTCGACACCTGGTATCCCTCGAACCGTGGGCCCAACCTTGCGCTGCTGCTGACCGGCGCCGTCTCGCCGGAGCCGCGCCCCTCGGACATGGGCGACCGCACCACGGTGCCGCCCTACCGCATCCCGAATAAGCGCATCACCGTGCATGACATGGCGCCGATCGTGCGCGCCGCCTGGATGCGCGGCGTTTCTGCCCTGCCCAACACCTTCGCCCACGAAAGCTTCATCGACGAAATGGCGTATGAGGCAGGCGCGGATCCGGTTGCCTTCCGCCTGCAGCACATTGACGATCCCCGCGCCGCCGACCTGATCCGGCGCACCGCCGAAGCCGCCGACTGGGGCGCCCGCGAAAAGCCCCGGCTTCGCCGTGAGGGCCGGATGGCCTATGGCAGCGGCTTTGCCTATGCCACCTACGTCCACGGGCCCTTCCCTGGCACCGCCGCCGCGGCTGCGGCCTGGGTCTGCGACGTCGCCGTCGACATGGAGACCGGCGAGGTCACCCTCACCCGCGTGTTCGTTGGCCAGGATCAGGGGCTGGTCATCAACCCCGACGGGGTGCGCCATCAGATCCACGGCAACGTCAACCAGACCGCAGGCCGTGTGCTGAAGGAAGAGGTCAGCTTTGACGAGATCACGGTGACGCCGCAAAGCTGGGCTACCTATCCGATCAGCACCTTCCCCGAGGTTCCCGAGATCGAAACCATGCTGATGGAACGCCCGGATGAACCGGCATTGGGCGTGGGCGAGAGCGCCGCGGTGCCCTCTGCCGCCGCCATCGCCAACGCGATCTTCGACGCCACTGGCGTGCGCATGCGTGAGGCGCCCTTTACCCCGGAACGGATGCGCGACGCGCTGGGGATCGCACCGCGGGATATGGGGGCCTCCGCCCTGCTGGCCCCTGTCCCGGCGCGCAAACGGCGTAAACCCCGGGTGCTGGCAATGGCTGCGGCCCTTGGCGGCGCGCTGACCGCGGGCGCCGTTGCCCTACCGATGGCCCGCGCGATCCCCGCTGGCCCCGCCCCCGGTGCGGCCAGCTTCTCGGCGGAGCTACTGGAGCGCGGCGCCCAGATCTTTGCCGCCGGCAACTGCGCCACCTGCCACACTGCAGACGGCGGCGTGCCAAATGCCGGCGGCCGCCCGGTGGAAACGCCTTTTGGCACCATCTATACAACCAACCTGACCCCGGACCCCGACACCGGTCTTGGAGGGTGGAGCTTCACCGCCTTTGACCGCGCCATGCGCCAGGGGGTCAGCCGTGATGGGCACAACCTCTACCCCGCCTTTCCCTATACATCCTTCGCCAAGATGAGCGGCGAGGACATGTATGCGCTCTATGGCTATCTGCAGACCCTGCCGCCGGTGCAGGCAGAGGCGCCAAGAGCGCAGATGGTTTTCCCGGCGAACCTGCGCGCCAGCAACGCGGTCTGGAATGCGCTTTTCCACCGCCCGGAGGAACTTGCCGCCGATCCCGCCCAGTCCGAAGAATGGAACCGCGGCCGCTACCTGGTAGAGAGCGTCGGCCACTGCAGCGCCTGCCACACACCGCGCAACGCGCTGGGAGCAGAAAAGGCCGGCCCGGCTGCACTGTCCGGCGCGATGATCAAAGGATGGTTTGCACCGGCGCTGGCAGGAGAGGCCGCAGGCGCGCGCGGCTGGGACGCCGACAGTCTCTACAGCTACCTGCGCGAAGGTGTCGCGCCGGGGCGCGCCGCAGCGTCGGGACCGATGGCCGACGTGGTCGAAAGTCTCGACGGGGTGCCGGATGGCGATATCCGCGCCATGGCGACCTATCTGGCCTCCCAGGTCAGCGGCACCGCGGCGCCGCCCCCTGCCCCGGTGCTTCCCGCCGCGCCGGACGCCACGCACCGCCTGTTCGAAAGCGCCTGCGCAACCTGCCACGAACCGGCGCTGGCCGGGACCGTGACCGCGGCGCATGTGCCGCTAAGCCAGTCCGCGGCGGTGCGCGCACCCACACCCGAAACGATGGAGACCGTGATCCGCGACGGCTTGACGGCACCGATGAGCCACGACCTGCGCGACATGCCGGCCTTCGGCGGCGAGCTGAGCGAAACACAGATCGAATCACTCACCGCCTATGTCCGCGCCCGTTATGCACCGGACCTGCCGCAGTGGGATTGACACCCGTCGCAATCTTTGTTCGCACAAAAACAAATATCCATCGCCCTTCAACCGCCCTGTTTCACACGAAAACAGGGCGGTTTGCATTGAAACCTGCATTTTTCCCATTGCTTTAATCTGGACCAGCGCCAGAATATTTGTTAGTACACAAACAATATAATTTGTGACAGAGAGGAACTGACATGCACTCGATCGAACAGGTGGACATCGCCGTTATCGGCGCGGGTCTCGGCGGCGCCGCGGCGATGGCGCTGCTGGATGAAGCGGGCTTCTCGGTACACACGTTCGAGCAGGCGCCGGAGTTCACCCGCCTTGGCGCGGGGATCCACATTGGCCCTAACGTAATGAAAGTGTTCCGCAAGATCGGGCTGGAGGACCGGCTGGCCTCCATCGGCTCGCACCCGGATTACTGGTACTCCCGCGACGGGCTGACCGGCGAGTACCTGTCCCGCATCGAACTGGGCGATTTTGCCAAGAAGGAATATGGCGCGCCCTATATCACCATTCACCGGGGCGACCTGCATGCGGAACAGATCGCCGCACTGCCGCAGGACCGGCTCCACTTTGACCATCGGCTGACCGACATCACGGAACGCGATGACGACGTGCTACTCACCTTTGCCAACGGCAAGCAGGTTTCGGCAAAGTTGGTGATCGGAGCGGACGGCATCAACTCCGTTATCCGGGAGAAACTGCTCGGTGTCGAAAAACCCCGCTTTTCCGGCTGGGTCGGGCACCGGGCGCTGGTCAATATGGACAAGCTGCGCGCCTCCGGCCTGGATTTCGAGCCCTGCGTTAAATGGTGGTGGGAGCAGTCGCGCCACATCATGGCCTATGCAACCAAGGGCAACGGGTCCGAGTACTACTACGTCACCGGCGTGCCAGTGGACGGCTGGGAGCATGACACTGGTTTCGTCGACAGCTCGCGCGAGGAGATGGAGGCGATCTTCGGCGGCTCGCACCCCATGGTCAACGCGCTGATCGACGCCACCGAGGAAGTCACCAAGTGGCCCTTCTGGAACCGCGACCCGCTGAACCTGTGGAGTCAGGGTCGCCTCTGCCTGCTAGGCGATGCCTGCCACCCGATGCGACCGCATATGGCCCAGGGCGCCTGCATGGCGATTGAGGATGCCACTGTGCTGACCCGCAGCCTGGTGGAAACCGGAACCGCAGACTACGCCACCGCCTTCCGGATCTATGAGAACACCCGCCGCGAGCGAGCGACCAAGGTGCAGACCATATCTAACGCAAACACCTGGCTGAAGGAGCCGGAAGACCCGGCTTGGGTCTACGCGCACGACCCTCTGAGCGTACAGCTAGACTGACAGACGATCTTGCCAGTCTGACGTCGGCGCCAATGGGACAGTTTGGGCTGATTTGATAAGAGAGGGTTTCTGCCTCATCGTAACCGCAAAGGATTGGGGGTGAGACAGAAACCCGGAACCGAGCGGACCCACGGCGAGAAGGTCGTAAGGACATCCGTCGTGCCACCGGAAAGTAATATTCAGCTGACAAAAAGATCAGGGCGTCTTGAACGGCTGGAAGGGGGAGTACAGCATTGTGCAGAGCTGTGTCGCCGCGAGGGCGTTGTGAGCTAGGGTCAGAACCCATTGATTTCCGAGAGGTAGCGTGATTCACGGTTCGAAAAATGAGCGGTAATATGTCCGATCTTTTCTTGCTCACGAACGCGCAGATGGCCCGTCTAGAGCCTTACTTTCCGAAGTCCCACGGCAAGCCGCGTGTTGATGACCGGCGTGTTCTGAGCGGAATTATCTCCATCAATCGCAATGGCTTGCGCTGCCGTGATGCTCCCAAAGATTACGGCCCGCGCAAGACCTTGTACAAGCGTTGGAAGCGGTGGAGCGACAAGGGCATCTTTGGCCAGATGATGGCCGGTCTGGGTGCTGATCACGGTGAGGAAAAGACCGTGATGATCGACGCAACTTACCTGAAAGCACACCGTGCGGCCTCCAGTCTTGGGGTTAAAAAGGGGGCGTGGGCGTCTGATCGGGCGCACTAAGGGCGGCATGAACACCAAGCTGCACGCAATCCCTGATGGCGAGAGACTTTGGGCGGCAAGTCGCGGAAGTCCAGGCCCGCGTCGCGGTTCTCAACCGCTACACGCCTCTTGGCATACCTGTCACAGAGCCCGTAGGATAAGTCCCTCCAGGGAACGGGAAGGTGCGCTCACAAGCCGATTTGTGCAACAAAGTCAAATGCCAACAACAATGGCCAATGTCGGCAATGGGCTGCCTGCTGACCTTAGCTGCTTCTGGCCGCAAGCGCCAAAGTTCTTCGGGGGTCGCTGATATGTCCAAAGGAAGTGATGGCCTGCAAGCGGCCACTCGCCGCAGGAACGGCAACCGTCGAGTCTGGGGGATTGCGTCCCGAGTTTACGCAACGTGCGAACTTGGCTTTCTGACGGAGACATGACCGCTACCTGCAAATACCTCCGTGAACCCGCTACTCGGTCCTTGAAGGCAAACGCACGGGTCGCCACTTGCTCAGCTATGCGCAGAATGGAGTGCGTGGGAGTTGGAAATGACCGAAACTTGGGTGCCACTGATCGCCGGTTTTGTACTGCTGGTGGTCGGCGGCGAGCTGCTGGTGCGAGGGGCCGTGCAGGCCGCGGAACGGCTGGGCGTGTAGCCGCTGGTCATCGGGCTCACGTTGGTCGGCTTCGGAACATTGCTGCCGGTACTGGTGACCTCAGTGCAGGCCGGTCTCGCCGGATCCCCTGGCATCGCTATGGCAATATCATTGGCTCGAACATCGCCAACATTCTGCTGATCGGGGGCATTTCGGCGCTGATCTGCCCGGTCTTCGTCGCGGAAGTTGCGCTTCGCCGCGGCGCCGCCCTGAGCCTTGGCGTGGCGGCGGTCTTCACTACGCTCGCGGCTCTGCTGCCGATGACCCGCCTTCTCGGCGCGGTGTTTGCCGCCGGTTTGGTGATCTATGTCGGCTTGGTAATCCGCCAAAAGCGCGCCACGGCAAAAGCGCCGCCCTGCTGCAGGCTGACCCCGGCCTTGGCCGCCCTTCGCCGCGCCGGACCCTTGTCCTGCCGCCGCTGCTGGCCCTTGCCGGCTCGCCCTCGTGGTGCTTGGCGGCGCGCTGCTGGTCGGCAGCGCGGTGGCGCTGGCCCGGGCCAGCGGCAAAGGCGAGACTGTAATCGGACTGACCATCGTCGCGGTCGGCACCTCCATGCCGGAGCTGGTGACCTCTGTGATTGCGGCGGTGAGACGGCAGGGCGATGTGGCTTTCGGCAATATCGTCGGGTCCGATATCTACAACATCCTCGGCATCGGAGGCACGACGGCGCTGATCGCGCCGGGCGCGGTCTCTGCCGGGATCGTACGGTTTTACGCGCCGCTGATGGTGGGCGTCAGCGCCGTGCTTGTCTTCTTTGCTGCGACGGGGCGCCGCGTCCGCCGCTGGGAGGGACTGGCGCTGCTGGCGGGCTACGGCGGCTATCTCTGGCTGCTGTGGCCGTGAGCTGTTATGGCTGCAACGGCCAGAACACCGGCGCAAGCAGGACCGTCACCAGGCCGGCAAGGATGTTCATCGGCAGGCCCAGCCGCAGGAAGTCGCTGAAACGGTAGCCGCCGGCGTTGTAGACCATCGTGTTGGTCTGGTAGCCGATGGGAGTGGCAAAGCTGGCGCTGGCGCCGAACATCACGGCAACGACAAAGGCTCGGGGATCCAGTCCCAGCGCCGCGGCCACGCCGACCGCGATCGGAGTCATGATCACCGCCACCGCATTGTTTGTGACCACCTCGGTCAGCACCGAGGTCACCGCGTAGATCAGCGCCAGCGCGAGGATCGGGCTCATCTGCGCGAGCGGCACCGAAAGCCCTTCGACAATCAGCGCCATGGCGCCGCTGCGCTCCATCGCGGTGCCCAGCACCAGCATGCTGACGATCAGCAGCAGAAGACGGCCGTCGATGGCGCCGATGCCCTCGTCCGGCTCGACGCAGCGAGTCAGCAGGACGATCGCAGCGCCAATGATCGACAGCGGCAGGATCGGCGCAAGCTTGAGCGCCGCACCCAGCACCACCATTGCCAGCACCGCAAGCGCAATCGGAGCCTTGCCGCGCCGGAAAGCGCGGGCCTGAAGCGGCGCAAGCAGGATCAGATCCTCGTCCAGGGCAAGTCGGGTAATATCCTCGCCCCGACCGTCAAGCAGCACCGTGTCGCCGGGTTGCAGGTGCAGCTTCTCATCACGCAGGTCGCGCGCGCTGCCCCTCCGGTGCAAGGCGATCGGGTAAACGCCGTGGCTGCGCCGCCAGCCGAGCTCTGCGAAAACTCCCTTACGATCCTTCACAAGTGCCTCGATCACCTGATGACGTTGGGCCGTCGCAGATTCCAGCCCTGGAATGGCAAGGCCCCGGGCGCCTTTTTCGCGAAAGCCGGCCACCTCGCTGTCGGAGGCATGTACAATGATCCGATCTCCAGTGTGCAGAACCTCGGTATTAAGGTTGTTCCGCAGCGAGATGTCGCCGCGGATCAGGTCCACAATCCGCGTCGTGCTGCGCCTGAGATCGCCGACGTCGCTGACCTTGCGCCCAATCAAAGGCGAGGCCGCAGGCACAAAGAGTTCGACGCGCCAGGACCGGGTGCTGCGCGGGGCGTGCATTTTGGCCACCGGCGTTCGCTCGGGCAGAAGGCGCGGCGCGGCAACCGCGAGGTAGAGACTGCCTGACAGCGCCAGCACGAGGCCGAGCGGAGCGATTTCGAACAGCGTGAAAGGCGCCAGATCAAGGCCGCGGGCCACCCCGTCCACGAGGATGTTTGTTGATGTGCCGATAAGCGTGCAGGTGCCCCCCATGATCACGACGAAGCTGAGTGGCATGAGGAAGCGCGAAGCGCTGGTGCCATGTTGGCAGGCGATACCGAAAACCACCGGGATCAGGATCATCAGCACCGGAGTGTTGTTCATGAACGCAGAAGCGACGGCCGCCAAGCCAAAGAAGAGTGTGATGGTGAGCTTTGGGCGCAGCACCATGCCGCGCCCCAGCGTTTCGGCAACTGCCTCGAGCACGCCGGTCCGCACCAGCGCGGCGCTCAGCACGAACATCGCGCCGATGGTCGCCGGGGCGGAATTACTCAGAGCCGTAAGCACGTCATCGGTGCTCGCAAGACCAAGCAATAGCGCCACGGCCACACCGCCAAGGGCAGTGACTTCTGCGGCGAAACGCTCGGTGAGGAACAGGGCAAAGACGACAGCCACCAGCAGAAGGGCGGCCTGTGACTGATAAGTGCCGAGATCGAGAAGCATGTGTAGCACCCAGAAGATACGCCGCGCTGTACGGGCGACGGCGGCAAGGCCCGGATGGCGAGCAGGGGAGTGTGACTGCCGCACCTTCTCTGTGGCGGGTGATTATGCCACTGAACGGATCGCCCGGGAATAGGTTTTTTCCAACTCCCATTCCGCCAGATCGCAAACCTGACTTGGCCCGGGCAGTTGCAGCCGCAGCGGAGGCCTGTGTCCTCCCGCACAGCAGTTCGCCAGCAGTCTTCCAAGGCCGCATCCGCAGCGAATGGGCGTTTTAGGATTTGGCTATGCGGCGAATGGGTACGTTTTGACAGGCTTTATTTCCTGAGCTTCCCAAAGCCACTAACTGCGCTTCGCTGACCTTGGAGCGGGATGCAACATCGTCCTGGTATGCTGAGCAGACCTGAAGGTCCGCTTCTCTAATTGGGCGTTTGGGTCAAGCTCGTTTTCCTTCCTTGTACGGGATCATTGTCGCTCATCCGGGTCACGCTTCTCTTCGCAGTCTGGGTGATGCCGGGTGAGGCATCGCTGCACGCATGTGTCGGATTGGTTGTGGAGAGCCTCGCTTTCGGACGCGCTTCTCGTTGCGCAGCAGACACTTTCGGCTTCTTCCACGAACCTCGTCCGGTGAGGACGATCCCGTTCAGTTTTGGTATTGGGCTATTAGGCCATCCACGGAGTAGCGGTTCTTGTCGAAGCGAACGAACAGGTCTTCGACACGGACGCCGGCACGGCATGGAAGCCGTCGAAAGGCCCGGCATAGGGCACCGGGCTCGCGCGCTCTTCCTCGAATAATTCCCAGATTGTCCGGTCACGCAGTTCCGGATGCGGATGGGACTTGGCCCAAGCCACACAGCGGTCCCCGAGCCAGGCGTTGAGCTCGGCATAGCTCCTGAACTTCGGTCTGGGCACGAAGAACCGTCGCCTGACAACCCCAACCTGGTTCTCGACTGTCCCTTCTCCCAGCCAGAGGCAGGTGTGCAGGCGGCCGGGTCGACCAAGTAGTGCCCGCACATCTGCTGGAACCGGCGGTTGTAGGCGCGCTCGCGGCCGACGAAGATCGTGTCCACCGCGGTCTTCATGTTATCGTAGATGCCCCGCGCGCAGGCTCCACCGAAGAAGGCGAAGGCCTGTCGTGGGCGTCGAAGACCATCTCCTGCGTCTCGCGCGGGTAGGCCCGGACGAACAACATCCGGCTGTGGCAAAGCCGGATATGCGCCACCTTCACGGTTGTCGTCGCCCCATCGATCACCACAATCTCGTGGCTCCAGTCGAACTGGTAGGCCTCGCCTGGGTCGAAGATCAGCGGCACATAGGCAGCGGCCGAGGCCTCCTGTTCCTCCTTGGACCACGTGGCCGCATATCGCCGGACTGCATCATAGCCGCCATCATATCCTCAGGCCCGGAGTTCCTCGAAGATGCGGATGCGGGTCAGTCGCTCGCGTTTGGGCTTTCGGGCGTTGGCCGCCAGCATCTTGAACCGCACCGGGTTTGCCGGAGGCTTCAACTCCTGAGTAGGATGAAGCCACAATGAGCAAGACAACAAACAAGTATTCTTCTGAGGTTCGCGAGCGTGCGGTGCGCCTGGTGCTGGACAACCAGGGCCAGCACAGTTCCCGCTGGCAGGCGATCATGTCGATCTCCGCGAAGATCGGCTGTTCGGCGCACACTCTGAATGAGTGGGTGAAGAAGGCAGAGGTCGACAGCGGCAAGCGGGCGGGCGTTCCAACCGATGTGGCCGACAAACTGAAGGCGCTGGAGCGGGAGAACCGCGAGCTGCGCCAGGCGAACGAGATCCTCCGCAAGGCATCAGCGTATTTTGCGATGGCGGAGCTCGACCGCCGGTCGAAGTGATGGTGTCATTTATCGACATGCATCGCGCGGAGTATGGGGTCGAGCCGATCTGCACTGTCCTGCCGATTGCCCCTTCCACGTATTACGACCACCTGGCGAAGCGGGCTGATCCGGCCCGGTGGTCGGACCGTGCCCGGCGTGACGCGGCATTGCGGCCCGAGATCCGGCGGGTTTTCGAAGAGAACTGGCGAGTCTATGGCGTGCGGAAGGTCTGGCGGCAATTGCAACGGGAAGGTTTCGACGTCGCCCGCTGCACGGTCGCCCGGCTGATGAGGAGCATGGGTATTCAAGGTATCATCCGGGGCAAGCCGCACAAGACGACTGTGCCCGACAAGAAGGCCCCATGCCCGCTGGATAAAGTGAACCGGCAATTCCGGGTGCCTGCTCCAAATATGCTCCGGGTGAGCGATTTCACCTATGTCGCCACCTGGAAGGGGTTCACCTATGTCGCCTTCGTTGTCGATGCCTATGCCCGCAAGATCGTTGGTTGGCGTGTCAGCACCTCGGCGCATGCCGGGTTCGTTCTCGATGCGCTGGAGCAGGCTGTTCACGAGCGGCGGCCGACAAAGGCGATGGGGCTTGTTCACCACTCCGACCGCGGCAGCCAATACCTGTCGATCAAGTACACAGAGCGGTTGGGAGAAGCTGGTATCGAGCCCTCTGTCGGCAGCGTTGGGGACAGCTATGACAACGCGCTGGCCGAAACGATCAACGGTCTCTTCAAGGCCGAGGTCATTCACCGCCGCGGTCCTTGGCGAAACTTCGAAGCGGTGGAATACGCAACACTCGAATGGGTGGACTGGTTCAACAACCGCCGTCTGCTCGAGCCTATCGGGAACATTCCGCCGGCAGAAGCAGAGGCCAATTTCTACGCCGCTCTGGAAACTGAGGCACGAGCCGCGTAACTAACTGAAATCAGCCTCCGGCAAACCCGGCGCGGTTCA